>NZ_SOFA01000033.1:0-167478 GCF_004402835.1 Cryobacterium sp. Sr3
CGCATCGCCTTCGGCTTCAAATCACCCGACGCCCTCATCGCCCTGGCCATGCTCAGCCTCGGCGGCCACAAACCCGCACTCCCCGGCCGGGTTTAACCCACGGATGAAGCAGGAGAGCCAGAATCTCCGTCGAATTCGTTCGGGACGCAGGTACTGCGGGGCCTCAGACTCGACAGACGTAGGGGCTGGAACGCTGGCCGACCCCCTCGCTGGCCGACCGGCCAGCTAGCGAACGGATGCCGGCGCGGGCTGCCGCCCCGCGGCGAGCGCGAGCAGCGCCGGAATGCCCACCGGCTCCTCCGCCAGCAGCGGCACCACCGCGAGCCGCGGGGCGCGCTTCTCGTGCACGTGCTCGAGCTCGGGGAGCTCGTTCCGGGCCCGCGCGAGCAGCAGCGGGTTGGTCGGCGCCGCCGCGGCGATCGAGTTGTTCACGATCCACGCCCACGGGGTGATGCCGGCCCGCTCCAGGTCGGCCTGCAGCTCCGCGGCCTCGAGCACGGGCGTGGTCTCGGCGAGGGTGACCAGGATCACTTTCGTCTGCTCCGGGTCCTGCAGCCGCATCATCGGCGTCGTCAGACGGATGCCGTCGCCCAGCTGCCGGGTGACCTCGCGGTGGTACGACCCGGTCGCATCCAGCAGCAGCAGGGTGTGGCCCGTGGGCGCGGTATCCATCACGACGAAGGTACCCTTCGCCTCCCGGCTCACGCGGGAGAAGGCCTGGAACACGGCGATCTCCTCCGTGCACGGCGAGCGCAGGTCCTCGCGGAGCATGGCTTGGCCCTGCGCGTCGAGGTGAGCGCCCTTCGTGCGCATGACCCACTCGGTGTAGTTGGCGATTTCGACGGCCGGGTCGATCCGGGACACGGTCAGGTTCGCCAGCCGGCCGGCCAGGGTGTCGTCGAGGTGCGCGGCCGGGTCGGTCGTGGTGAGGTGCACGGGCAGCCCGCGTTCGGCGAGGCTGACGGCGATCGCCGCCGCGAGCGTGGTCTTGCCCACACCACCCTTGCCCATCAGCATCACCAGGCCGTGGCCGCCGGCCTCGATCTCGTCGACGAGAGCCGAGAGCGGGGCCCCCGGAGCGACCGTGGCGATTCCGGTGCCCGGTGTCGGGACGACTGCAGGCTCGAGCAGGCTGCGGAGCGCGGCCAAGCCGACCATGTTGGTGCTCTTCAGCCCCACGTAGTCGGTGGGCGCGGTGCGCAGCCCCGCGGGCATCGCGGCGAGCGCCTGCTGTTCTCGCACCCGGATGGCGTCGAAGAGCGGGTCGGCCTCGGCGGGCGTGCCCGTATCGGCATCAGAATCCGTTGCCGGTCCGGCCGGCAGGATGCCGTTGACCACCAGGTGCTGACGCTGCATGCCGATGGCGGCGAGTTCTGCCTGGGTGCGGGCGGCCTCCCGCAGGGCGCCGCCCTGGGCGCGCGCCACGAGCACCAGCCGGGTGCGGGCAGGGTCGGCGAGGGCGGCCACGGCGTCGGCGTAGACGGCGCGCTGCTTCTCGAGGCCGGAGAGCGGCCCGAGGCAGGACGCGTCGCCCGTGCCCTCGGTGAGGAAGTCGGTCCACGACCCGGGCAGCTGCAGCAGACGGATGGTGTGCCCGGTGGGGGCCGTGTCGAAGAGGATGTGGTCGTACGCGGCCGTCCACGCGGCATCCGTCAGCAGGTCGGTGAACTCGTTGAACGAGGCGATCTCGGTGGTGCAGGCACCCGAGAGCTGCTCCTCGATCGAGGCCATCTCGGCGGGCGGCAGCAGGCCGCGCACCGGGCCGACGATGCGTTCGCGGTACTGCGCGGCCGCCTGCTCGGGGTCGATCTCGAGGGCCGACAGGCCGGGCACCGCCGCGATCGGCGTGACCGTGTTGCCGATGGTCACCCCGAAGACCTGGCCCACATTGGAGGCCGGATCGGTGCTGACCAGCAGCACGGATGCCCCGGACTCGGCCAGACGCACCGCGCTCGCGCACGCGATGGAGGTCTTGCCGACCCCGCCCTTGCCGGTGAAGAAGAGGAAACGTGGGGCGTCGTCGAGGAAGCGCAGGGTCGTCATGATCGGCCCTAGCAGCAGCCGCCGTTGCCGCAGCAGCCGGCATCGGCGCCCGCGGTATTTTCAATGATCTCGGTGGCTGTGGCGCTACCGGACCCGGCCATGGCTAGCAGCCGCACCGTTCCCTCCGGCTGCACGGCCGCACGGTGACTGGCCGCGCCGGTGTCGACAGCCGCCACGTCGGTCCAGCTCGCGAGCTCGGCGCGGGTCGGGTAGCGGCCGGTGAGCACGGTGGCTCCCCCTACGAGCGTGACGGGCAGGCCCTCCTGGCCGACGGTGTGCAGGAACTGGCGGGCCACCTCGTTCTGCACGAAGGCGAGGGGCTCCTGGGCCAGGTTGAATCGGGCAATGTCGCCGCCGTTCGCGCGGGTGAAATCGAGGTCCGCGGAGAAGGTGACCAGCGCCTGGTCGACGTCGACTCCGCAGATGCCTGTGCCGCAGCACAGTCCCGGTTCGAAAATCTCGATGTGTGCCATGGGTGACCATCTCCTAGACCGGCATCCAGAGGGGACGACTTGTCCGTGATGACGGTCCTCCCAGTATATCGACGCTTATCGATATTTGGCGACTCGTTTGCGTTAGCACTGGCTCCCGTTGCGAGCGCGGGAGTGGAAGACTGACTGCGGGCGCCTCTGCCCTGTTCATCATTCAACCCGAAAGGCATGCGATGACCGACGCGCACGACGCCGCAGACCTTCTCCCGCTGCTTTTCGAGCAGGAACGTGTCATTCAGTTCGACTCCTTCGACGTGGGCGACGCCTGGGCCGTCGGGTCGCGGCTCGTGGAACTCGGAAACGCCCGGCGGCATCCGATCGCGGTGTCGATCATGTTCGGCGACCAGCGCGTCTTCCATGCCGCCCTGCCCGGTGCCTGCGCCGACAATGACGCCTGGCTCGAGAACAAGTTCCGGGTGGTGCGGCGCTTCGCCAACTCCTCCTACGCCGTGGGCATGCGCTTCCGAGCGAACTCCCGCGACTTCAGCACCGACTCGAACCTCGACCCGAACACACACGCCGCGCACGGCGGCGCCTTCCCCCTGCGCGTACGGGGCTCGCTCATTGGCGTCGTCGGCGTCTCCGGGCTGGCCCAGCGCGATGACCACGACCTCGTCGTCGAGGCGCTCGAGGAACACCGCCGCACCCACGGCTGACCGGCAACGGTCTGGCCCGCACCCGACTCCCCTGCCCCGGCTGCCCCGTCCCGGCTGCCCCGTCCCGCGGCCCTGTCCCGCAGCCTTGTCCCGCAGCCTGCCCGGATGTGAAAGTCTGGACCGAAGCCCCTGACCTGCTTTCGTTGGAGTATCCGTGACCGCCGCACCTGTCCGTTCGATGTCGCAATTCGACGCGGGCATGCCCGACGACCGCATCACCCTGCGGTTCATGGCCGTTCCCGCCGACGTCGCCGCTTCGGGCGCGACCGTGGCCGCTGGCAGCGTGCTCGAGTGGATTGACAAGGCCGCTTACGCCTGTGCGGTGGGCTGGAGCGCATCCGACACGGTCACCGCCTACGTCGGCAATGTGCACTTTACCCGGCCGATAAAGCCCGGCAACCTGGTCGAGGTGCACGCCCGCATCATCCACACCGGACGCACGAGCATGCACGTGCTTGTCACGGTCGAGACCACGGATGTCCGCGCCCGGGAATACAGTCCGGCGACCCACTGCATCCTCGTCTTCGTCGCCGTCGACGATGCCGGGAAGCCGCAGGAAGTTCCCTTGTGGGTGCCCCACTCCGACGTCGACCGGGAGCTGCAAGAGAACGCGACGGCCCGGCTCGAGCCGCGCAAGCGCATCCAGACTGTCATGCGCTCACAGGAATATACCGATGACAGCACCACGCCAGGCACGATGTTCCGGTTTTTGGCCGACCCCGCCGACGCGAACTGGGGCGGCAACGCCCACGGCGGAACCGTGATGCGCTGGATCGATGAGGCCGCCTTCGCTACGGCGGCGGCCTGGAGCTCCGTAGCGGCCGTTGCCGTCTACTCGGGCGGCATCCACTTCTACCGGCCGATCCACATCGGGCACATCGTCGAAGTGGATGCCCGGCTCATCCACACAGGCAAGCGCAGCATGCACATCAGCATCCGGGTGCGCTCGGGCAGTCCACGCACGCCCCACGATTTGCACCTCACGACGCAGTGCATGAGCATTTTCGTCGCACTCGGCGCGGACGGGCACGCCGAGCCGGTAGAACCACTGACGCTGATCACCCCGGAGGACAAGCGGCTCGACCAGCACGCCCGGGACCTGATGGAATTGCGCGCGCCGCTGGTCATGATGCCCGTTGACCACCTGCGCCTGCCGTGACCGGCGCGCCCTTACGGCCCGAACGAATTCGGCGGAGATTTTGCGCGAATCGGACCTAAATCCTGCGAAAGAGCGCTTTCACGCCAAAATCTCCGTCGAATTGGTTCTACACCGGCTCAGGGGAACCGACGGGTCACTCCGGGGGGTCGTTCGCATGCTCGGCGGCTGCGGCCAGTGCGGCGCGCTCGCTCTTCGAGAGCCGCGCGACGTAAGCGCGCTTGAGTTCGGCCCAGCGGGGCATCGAGACCTGGTTGGCAGGTACCTGCTGGTCGGAACCGGTGGGAGTGGTGCGGTCGGCCATGGGGTACTCAGCGACGCTCGCCGATTGGGGCGGCGCTCGGCGGGGACTGGCGGGACAGGAACGCTCTCTTCAGGGACGCCGAACGCAGCAGGGAAACGTAGTGGGTAGCGGTGGATCCGGATGTATCAGCCAATGGTTCTCTCAGTCTCAAACGTGGTTTGAACGGCACGCCGCTGAGCCTGGTTCAATAGAAGAGCGATCGAGATTGTCACGGTAGAACATCGGGATCTGTCACGGTTGAGCATCGAGATGAAGACCGGCCCACCACCATCAGCGGACGGGATCGCAATTCACCAGTATACCGCGTCGCCTCTCAGGTCCACTGTCTCTAGCCCGGCATCCGCCCAGACGTTCGGGCTAGAGTCGGCGGATGCAACCGCCTCGACCTGACGCCGACACCGCCGCCTCGACCCGGAACGCTCCGTCGACCGCACTAGGGAACGCGCCATTCGCGGGCTTCGTGCAGGTGCGCGGGGCTCGGGAGAACAACCTCCGGAACGTTGATGTCGACGTTCCCCGGGACGCCATCGTCGCCTTCACCGGGGTCTCCGGCTCCGGAAAGTCGTCGCTGGCGTTCGGCACCATCTTCGCGGAGGCCCAGCGCCGGTTTCTGGAGTCCGTCGCGCCCTACGCGCGTCGGCTGATCCAGCAGGGCCACACCCCGCAGGTTGACGAAATCATGGGGCTGCCGCCGGCCGTGGCCCTGCAGCAGCGCCGAGGCGCGCCCAGCTCCCGCTCGAGCGTGGGCACCCTGACCACCCTGTCCAACTCGCTGCGCATGCTGTATTCCCGGGCCGGCATGTACCCGGCGGCTGCCCCACGCCTCGAGTCCGACTCCTTCTCCCCCAACACCGTGGCCGGCGCCTGCCCGCAGTGCCACGGCCTCGGCACGGCGCACACCGTGACCGAGGCGACCCTCGTGCCCGACCCTGCCCTGAGCATCCGTGACGGCGCCATCGCGGCCTGGCCGGGCGCCTGGCAGGGCAAGAACCTGCGGGACATCCTGATCACCCTTGGCTACGACGTGGACACCGCCTGGCAGGACCTGCCGCGCTCTGCGCGGGACTGGATCCTGTTCACTGAGGAACAGCCCGTGGTGGAGGTCACCCCGCAGCGCGACCGCATCGCCAAGCCGTACCAGGGCCGATTCTGGAGCGCGAGGAGCTACGTGCTGCACACCCTGGCCGACTCCAAGAGCCAGAGTCAGCGGGAGCGCGCGCTGCGGTTCGTCGAATCCGGCCCGTGTCCGCTGTGCGACGGCAGCGGTCTCACGCCCGCGGCCCTGGCGGTCACGGTGGCCGGCCGGTCGATCGCCCAGCTCAACCTGCTGCCGCTGACCGTGCTCGCCGAGCTGCTTCGCCCGACGCTCCGGGCGAGCGGCGCCGAGCGCACCGCCGCGCCTGATTCCGCGGAGCCGCACACCGCGAGGCCGCACGCCGCGGAGCCCACGGAGGCCGCCGTGACCCTCACCCGGGACCTGCTCGCCCGCATCGAGGTGCTGCTCGAACTGGGCCTCGGCTACCTGAGCCTCGGGCGCGCGACGCCCACCCTCTCCCCCGGCGAGATGCAGCGCCTGCGCATCGCCACCCAGCTGCGCTCGGGCCTGTTCGGCGTGATCTACGTGCTCGACGAACCGTCGGCCGGGCTGCACCCGGCCGACGCCGAACCGCTGCTGCTCGTGCTGGAGCAGCTGAAGGCATCCGGCAACTCGGTCTTCGTCGTCGAGCACAACATGGACATCGTGCGCCGCGCCGACTGGGTCGTCGACGTGGGCCCGCTGGCCGGGGCCGGCGGCGGCGGCGTGCTCTACAGCGGACCCATCGCAGGTTTGGCCGATGTGTCGGAGTCGGTTACCCGGCAGTTCCTGTTCCCGGCCGCGCCGGAGCCGGCCGCGCCAGCCCCGCCCCAGCCCGACGCGCCCCAGCCCGCGGCGCTGCGCACACCAGAACGCTGGCTGGGCCTGCACGGTGTCACCCGGCACAACCTCCGAGGCGTCGACGCCGGCTTCCCACTCGGTGTGCTGACCGCGGTGACCGGCGTGTCCGGTTCGGGCAAATCCACCCTGGTCAGCCAGGTTTTGGCGGATGCCGTGCGGCTCGCGCTGCATCCGGAGTCCGACGTCGCCGTCGCCTCTGATCCGACGGCAGCCGCAGGCGCCGTCGACGACGACGACGGCGAACGCGGCGACCCCGAGCCGCGGGCGCGGGTCGACCGGATCACCGGCCTGGAGGCCGTGGACCGCCTGGTGCGCGTGGACCAGAAGCCGATCGGGCGCACTCCGCGCTCCAACCTGGCCACCTACACCGGGCTCTTCGACGCGGTGCGCGCGACCTTCGCGGCCACGGACGAGGCCCGGAAGCGCGGCTACGGCGCCGGGCGGTTTTCCTTCAACGTGCCCGGCGGCCGCTGCGAGACCTGTCTTGGAGAGGGCTCGGTGAGCGTCGGGCTGCTCTTCTTGCCCGGCAGCTACACGCCCTGCCCGACCTGCCTTGGCTCGCGCTACAACCCGGAGACCCTTCAGGTGACCTATCAGGGCAAGTCCATCGCCGACGTGCTCGGCCTGAGCGTCGAGGAGGCCGCCGGCTTCCTCGCCGACGTGCCGGCCGCTGCCCGCAGCCTCGCCACCCTGCGGGAGGTCGGGCTCGGCTACCTGCGTCTCGGCCAGCCGGCCACCGAGCTCTCCGGCGGCGAGGCCCAACGCATCAAGCTCGCCACCGAACTGCAGCGCGCCCGCCGCGGCCACACGATGTACCTCCTCGACGAGCCGACCACCGGACTGCACCCCGCGGATGTCCGCCTTCTCCTGGCCCAGCTGGGCCGCCTCGTCGACGCCGGCAATACGGTGATCGTCGTCGAGCACAACCTCGATGTGGTGGCCGCCGCCGACTGGGTGATCGACCTGGGACCGGCCGGCGGAGATGCGGGCGGCCAGATCGTGGCGACCGGAACCCCGGATGCCGTCGCGCGGCACCCGCACAGCCGCACCGCGCCTTACCTTGCCCGCCGCTTGGCTGATCGCTAGTTCGGCGACGCAAGTGCCATAGATTGGGAAGCGTACGTGTCGGCGCGAAGGAGCACTCATGACTGGTTGGCGGATCCGCGACTTTCACTCGGACGACCTCGACGGTATCCTTCGCCTCTGGGAAGAGATCACGGCCGCCAAGACGGAGCCCGTCTACGGCCTGTCCGAGGTGCTGGCCTCCTGCCAGAAGGATGACGCCGTGGTCGCCCTTGCCGGCGACGAGGTCGTCGGGGCCGCCGTGGGCCGCGCCGCCCACGCCCAGGGCTGGGTCGTCTTCCTCGCCACCGCGCAGCGCTACCAGGGCCGCGGCATCGGCACGGCCCTGCTGGCCGCCCTCGAGAAGAAGATGTCCCGGCACGCGTTGACCAAGCTGTCCGCGCTGATGCCCGAATCGGCCACGCGCGTCGACGCCTTCGTGAAGCGGGGCTTCGAGGTCAAGCAGCACCTGCGCTACTTCGAGCGCCACATCCCGGTGCAGCGCGAGGAGCTGCGATCGCTCAGCGAACTGGGCGGGCGCATCCTGCCGCGCGATCTCTGGGAGGGCGTCGGCGGCATGCGAACCGAAAAGGAGCTGCTCGAACGAAGGCTCGTCATGCCGCTGGCCAAACCCGACATGGCCGAACAGTACGGCGTCGTGCCACCGAAGGCGGTCGTGCTCTTCGGGCCTCCCGGAACGGGCAAGACCACCTTCGCAAAGGCCATCGCGTCGCGGCTGGAATGGCCCTTTGTCGAGGTCTTCCCCTCGCGGCTCGCGGCTGACCCCAAGGGCCTTGCCGGTGCGCTTCGGGAGACCTTCCTGAAGATCTCCGAGCTGGAGCACGCGGTCGTGTTCATCGACGAGGTCGAGGAGATCGCGGCGCAACGCGGCGGCGAGCCACCCTCGGCGCTGCAGGGCGTCACCAATGAGCTGCTGAAGATCATTCCCGCCTTCCGCGAGCAGCCCGGCCGGCTCCTGGTCTGCGCCACGAACTTCATCCGCGCCCTCGATTCCGCCTTTCTCCGGCACGGACGCTTCGACTACGTCATCCCGATCGGGCTTCCGGATGTCGCCGCCCGCCAGGCCATCTGGGAGCGCTACATCCCCGAGGGCAGGAAAAGCACGGTCGACCTGAGCGCGCTCGTCACCGCAAGCGACGGGTTCTCACCAGCCGACATCGAGTACGCCGCCCGGCGCGCCTCCCAGCAGGCGCTGGAACGCGCACTGTTCGAGGGGGAGGACGAGTCGACGCCCGGCGGCCCGGGCACCGAGGACTACCTGGTCGCGATCCGGTCGACCCGCACGACCGTGTCGGCCCAGGTCGCCAGCGAATTCCTGGAGGACATCGAGCGGCTCGCCCGGCTCTGAGCACGAGGTGCCGGGCAACGGACACTGCGCCAGGCCGGCAGCCTCAGGCCCCGAGGCCCCGTTCGGCGCGGCCCGATTCCTGGATGAACTCGGTCAGGGTGGCTTCGATCGTGGCATACGACCAGCGGTACGCGGCATCCTCGTCGCGCGCGAACAGCGCCTCGGCCAGCTGGTTGTGCCGGTGGGCCGACGGCGGCGTGTACTCGGTGATGGTGAAGCGCTTCTCCTCCTCGCGCGTGCGGAGGAGCGCCGCGACCGTGCCGGCGAAGTGCCCCATCACGCTGTTGCCGGAGGCGATCAGGATCAGGGAGTGGAACTCGATGTCGGCCTCGAGGAACCCGCGACCGTCGCCGGCAAGATCAGCCGCGACCATGCCCTCGGCTGCCGCCCGCACCGCGTCCAGCTGCTCGGCGGTCATCAGGCGCGCGCTCAGTCGGGCGGCCACAGGCTCGATTCCAAGGCGCAGTTCGAGCATCTCGCGCATCTGGGTGAGATAGTCGGTGCCGCGTCCGCGCCAGTAGATGATCTGCGGGTGCATCAGGTCCCAGGAGGTGCGGGGCAGCACCTGGGTGCCCACCCGCTGCCGCGGCTCGACCATACCCAGCGACTGCAGCACCCGCAGTGCCTCGCGCAGCACGGAGCGAGAAACCGCGAATTCCTCGCTGATCACGTCCAGGTTCAGGATGTCGCCGGTCAGGTATCCGCCGTCGACGATCTGTTGGCCCAGCGAGTTCACCACCCGCGCATGAAGCCCTCGCTCACGCCACACTCCTGCGCCCGCCCCACGGTTCATCTCAGCTTCTCCCTGCGGACTGGCCGCGCGCGTCGTCGCGACGTCGCCCATCGTGATCGTACCGGCGTTGGTCCCGGAGTCACGATTCGTGTGCCACACTCAAATATCTGATTAATCAGATTATTGGACGATGAGGTCGCAGTGAAGCAGCCTCGGAATGGAAATTCAGATGATTCTTCCCTACGCGGCTCCGGTGGTTCCGATTGAACCGGCCGGCAGCGACCTCCAGCTCATCCTCGCCGCCCTCGTCGGCGTCGCGGTGATCATCCTGCTCATCACCTGGCTCAAGGTGCATCCGTTCCTCGCCCTCTCGATCGGCGCCGTGGGCGTCGGCGTCGGGGCCGGCCTCGCTCCCGCCGCCGCCGTCACGAGCTTCAGCGCCGGCTTCGGCGCCACCATGGCCGGCGTCGGCATCCTGGTCGGCTTCGGCGCCATGTTCGGCAAGCTGCTGGCCGACTCCGGCGGAGCCGACCGCATCGTCGACTCGCTGGTGACGCGCTCGAGCGCCCGCACCCTGCCGTGGACGATGGCCCTGATCGGCGGGCTGATCGGCCTGCCGATGTTCTTCGAAGTCGGCCTCGTGCTGCTCATCCCGGTGATCATCCTGGTGGCCCGCCGCAGCGGGCTCTCGCTCATCCGCATCGCCATCCCGGCCCTCGCCGGCCTGTCCGTCATGCACGGCCTGGTGCCGCCGCACCCCGGTCCGCTCGTGGCCGTGACCACTCTCGATGCGAACCTCGGGCTCACTCTCGCGATCGGCGTGCTCATCGCCATTCCGACCGTCATCATCGCCGGCCCGATCTTCAGCCGGTTCGCGAGCCGCTGGGTCTCCGTGCCTGTGCCGGCCCTGTTCCTCACCAACGAGGATCAGGGTCTGGGCGAGAACATGCGGCGCCCGAGCTTCCTGATCACCATCTCGGGCATCCTGCTCCCCGTCGTGCTGATGCTCGCCCGATCGATCGCCGACGCGATCGACCCGGGATCCACCTCGCCTCTCAACGCCACGCTCGACTTCCTCGGCACGCCGATGATCGCCCTCGGCATCGCTGTGATCTACGCGATGATCGTCTTCGGTCGCGGTGGCGGCATGGACCGCGCCGGGGTCGCCAGGTCCCTCTCCGACTCCCTCCCGCCGATCGCGGGCATCCTGCTCATCGTGGGTGCGGGCGGCGGGTTCAAGCAGGTGCTCATCGACACCGGCATCGGCACCGTCATCGCCGACGCCGTGGCCGGCAGCAGCGTCTCGGTGCTCGTGCTGGCGTGGTTCGTCGCCGCCCTGATCCGCGTCGCTACCGGGTCGGCCACCGTCGCCACCGTGACGGCCGCCGGCATCCTCGCCCCCGTCGCGGCCAGCCTGGGCAGCACGGATGTCTCGCTGATGGTTCTCGCCATCGGCGCCGGTTCGCTCTTCCTCTCCCACGTCAACGATGCCGGGTTCTGGCTCGTCAAGGAGTATCTCGGCACGACCGTCGGGCAGACTCTGAAGACCTGGACCGTGATGGAATGTCTGATCTCCGTGGTCGGCCTTGCCGGCGTCCTCCTGCTGAATATCGTGATCTAGCATGTTCGAGACTCAGCAGCCCGTGCTCGTGATCATGGGCATCTCCGGATCCGGCAAGTCCACCGTGGCGGGGCTCCTCGCCGGCCAGCTGGGCTGGGATCTCGAGGAGGGCGACGACCTGCATCCCCAGGCGAACATCGACAAGATGTCTGCCGGTCGGCCTTTGAACGACGAGGACCGCGCGCCCTGGCTCGACACGGTCTCCTCGTGGATCATCGAGCACACCATGGCGGGGGCGCCGGGAATCATCACCTGCTCGGCGCTCAAGCGCCGTTACCGTGACGTGCTGCGCGAGCACAACGTGATCTTTGTGCACCTGACCGGGTCGACGGACCTGATCGGGCGCCGGCTTGCGACGCGCCTCGACCACTACATGCCGACCTCCCTGCTCGATTCGCAGGTGGCCACACTCGAGGCGCCTGACGCCGACGAGCGCGCGATCTCCATCGACGCCGGCCGCGCTCCGGCCGAGGAGGCCGCCGAGATCGTGCGGCGGCTCGGGCTCACGCCCCGGTCCGGCTCGTCGAGCCTGGGCGCGCGAGAACCGGGCAAGTCCTCGGTGCCGGGGTCGCGAGCAATTTCCTGATCGGGTCTGGCGAGTGTCGGCGGCATGAACTACACTCACAGAATCGAATAGATGTTCGAGAAAATCAAGGGAGCCACGCATGCCTCAGATCATTGACGCAGTCGTCGACGTGGAGCTGTCCATCGACGGCGACCCGCGGGCGTTCATCTGGAACCGGTTCGAACACACCGTCATCGGCCAGCCGCAGGCGATCTTCACCCGCACCCGCTGGTGGGAGAATGCCGGCGGCGTGCCGTCCCGCATCGACACCGAGCTCTGGCGCCTCGATGCCTCGCGCGGCGACGAGGAACAACACCGCTACGACCTGCGCCGCGACACCGACGGGTCGTGGGTGCTCGCGCTCGACTGGGGGTGAGCCCCGGCCCGGGTGTCGCCCCGGACCGAGGCTGCTCCCAGCTGACGCCGATCCGCCCGGTATACCCTGAGGGGGCATCCACGGTGAGCGACAGGCCGACGGAAGCCCAGACCACAGTTCGGACGGAGGCGGCAAGCTGCACACACGCGCTGCGATCTCGCTCCGTGGTGGACGCCGGGTCTTCCACTCCGCCCTGCTCATGATGGCCGCGCTGCTGCTCTGCCTGCTCGCGGCGCACACGGCCGGAACCGGACACGGGCCGGCGCACGGACCGGGCGGCCTGTCCTCGGCCCCGACCGCTCCCGCTCCCTCATCAACAACAGCGTCAACAACCATGACCACTGCGATGACCGCCGACGCACACTCCGCGGCCGGGCACACCGCATCATCCGCCGCGCCTCTCGCTGCATCCCTCGCTGCATCCCTCCCCGCATCCCTCACCGGCCCGCTGCTCGAGCGCATCGCGCCCGCGACCGCGACCGTGGTCGCCCTCTCCGCCGGCGCACTCGGCAGCGCCGACACCCACGCGATGTCCGGTCTGGCCACCCTCTCGATGACGTGTTCCCTGCTGCTTGTGCTGGTCGGCCTGATTCTGCTGGCACGGCGCCCGTCGGCCTGCCGTCGCCTGCTCGAGGCCGGCAGCTTCATCGTCGGCTCCTTTTGGGAGATTCCGCTGCACCTGCATCGGCCCCGCCTCACCCTGCTCTCCATCAGCCGCATTTAGGCCGAAACCCTCGCCAGCGCACCCCACCGGCCTGCGCGGCCCGGCCGCACCCCGGCCCCCGGTTTCTCAACCTTTTGTCAACGAATGGAACACCAATGCTCCGCACCATCCGCACCTCGCTGATCGCCGCCGCCGCGCTCACCACGGCGCTCACCCTTACCGCCTGCGGCGACCCGACCCCGGCCGCCGACGCCCCGGCCGCCGACGGACCCACCGCCACCGCGTCCGCCAACGCCAACGCCGCGGATGTCGACTTCGCCCAGATGATGATCCCCCACCACGAGCAGGCCGTCGCGATGAGCGACGACTTCCTCGCCAAGCACGGCACCGACCCGCGCGTCGTCGCCCTGGCGACCAAGATCAAGGCCGCGCAGGAGCCCGAGATCACCCAGCTGACCGATTGGCTGGGCGAGTGGGGCGCCGAAACGGGCGGCATGTCCGACATGAACCACGGCACCGACGGCATGATGAGCGAGGCCGACATGATGACGCTCGGCAACGCCTCGGGCGCAGACGCCGACCGGGTGTTCCTCAAGCTGATGATCGCGCACCACGAGGGCGCAATCGCCATGGCGCAGACGCACATCGACGAGGGCAGCAACGCCGACGCCCAGACCCTCTCGGCCACCATCGTCGCGTCGCAATCCGCCGAAATCGCCGTCATGACCGACCTCCTCGCCGCGTACTGACCCATGACGACGTCCAGCAGAACCCTCCGCCTCGGCGGCGCCGCCCTGATCACCGTCGGCCTCGCGGCCGCGCTGGCCGGTTGCGCGCCCACTCCGGCTGCTCCGCCAACCGGCACGTCCGCCCCCACCACGGCGGCTTTTGAACACATTCACGGCCTCGGCGCCGACCCGTCCACCGGCAAGACCTACGCCGGCACGCACCAGGGCGTGTGGCAGGTCCCGACCGACCTGCTGCCCGACAGCTACCTGGCCGGCGCGCCGGAGGCCGGGCTCACCCAGCCCACCCTGAGCGATGGCCCGGCCTTCGACGCCATGGGCTTCACGGTGGCAGCGCCGGGCCTGCTGCTGGCCTCCGGGCATCCGGGCTCCGACGAGTCAACGTTGGTGGGCCCCAACGTGGGACTGATCAGCAGCGTGGATGCGGCAGCCACGTGGTCGAACGTCTCTCTCGCCGGCAAGACCGACTTCCACGACCTCGACGCGGTGACCCTGCCGCCGGGAGCCTTGCGCGTCTACGGCTACGACGCCGCCGCCGGCAGGGTCAGCATCAGCGACGACGATGGGGCCACCTGGTCGCCCGGAGCCGCGGTGGCGCTGCGCGACCTCGCCGCCGACCCGGCGACCCCCAACCGGGTCTTCGCGACCACCGAGAACGGCCTCGCCGTGAGCAAGGATGCCGGGCGCACGTTCGCGCTGGTCCCCGGCGCACCGATGCTGTACCTGATCGACGTTCAGGATGCCGCGGCCGGCGGCGGTGTCGTCGGCATCGACCCGGAGGGCGTGCTCTGGCACGAGGAGGCCGGAAGCGGAACCTGGACCCGCGGAGGACAGACCGACGGCAGCCCGGAGGCCTTCGGCTTCGTCGGCGGGAGCGTGCCCTGGCTCCTCGCCGCCGACCGACGCGGGGTCGTCGCGAGCGACGACTTCGGTCTCACCTGGACCGTGCTCGTTGCGGCCCAGGCCTAGCCCGGTGCGACGGATGAAGCTATGACCACCACGCTCCCAGCCGGTTCCCAGCCGCGCCGGGCAGAACCCGCTGCTCGCCTAGAATGAGCCCGAAAGAATTGAAGGACATGAAGCACACTGGGTTGTTCCGGCGCACGCCACCGGTTGCGGTCGAAACCGGCCGTCTCGCCGATTTCGCTTACCTCGAACCCGGCGCGGTCTACCTCGACTCCGCCTGTCAGAGCCTCCGGCCGCAGCCGGTCCTCGACGCCCTGACCGAGTACTACACGGAGTACAACGCCTGCGGCGGGCGCGTGAAATACGCCTGGGGCACCCGCGTCGACCGGGAGGTGCAGGACGCCCGCCGGGCCGTGCTCGAGCTGCTCGGCCTCTCCGGCCGGGGTCACGCGGTCTCCTTCACCCTCAACACGACCTTCGGGCTGAACCTGCTGCTGCATCAGCTGCCGCAGGGCCGGTTCGGGCAGATGGTCACGAGCCACATCGAGCACAATTCGGTCTTCCTGCCCACCATGACGGCGGCGACCCGACTGGGGGTGCCCCGCCTGGTGCTCGACCGCGCCCCCGACGGCGCCCTGGTCTACCGGCCGGCCCAGCTCGAACGCGCGATCGTGGTCGTCAACGTGGCCTCCAACATCGACGGGCGTCTGCTTACCAACCTCACCGACCTGGTGCGCGACACCCACGCCCGCGGCGGCATCGTCATTCTCGACGCCGCCCAGGCCATGGCGCACGAACGCACCCTGCTGGCCAAAACCGAGGCCGACGCGCTCTGCTTCTCCGCCCACAAGATGTACGGCGCCAGCCTCGGCGTGGTCGTCGCCACCCACGAGCTGCTCAGTTCCCTCGAGCTCACCTTCGTGGGCGGCGGCATGGTGGCGGACGTCCGCGAAGACTCCTACGACCTTCTCGCCAACGACCCGGGCGCCCTGCTCGAACCCGGGCTGCAGGCCTGGGGCGAGATCATCGCCCTGCGCCGTGCGATCGAGTGGCTGGGACAGGTGCGCCCTGGCGGCCGGCCCGCGGCCGAGCACCTTCAGGGTCTCTCGCAGCGTCTCTTCGAGGGTCTCGGCGACATCCCCGGCCTCACTCTGGTCAACACCGCGGCCAGCCCGGTGATCAGCGCCTACGCCCCGAAACAGGATTCGCACCGGCTCGCCGTGTTCCTCTCCCAGTCCCACATCATGGTGCGCAGCGGCTACTTCTGCGCCCACCACTACCTGAAAGACCAGCTCGGGCTGCCGCCGCTGCTGCGCTTCTCGCTCGGACTGCACTCAACCACGGCCGATGTCGATCAGGCCGCACAGGCCCTCGCGCGCCTGATGAAAGGCCTCTCCTAAGTGTTCTGCATTGCCGCATTCATCGTTCTCGTTCTCATGGGGGCCGTGTCGGCACGATACCGCCGCTACCTAGGCAGGGCGTGGAACTGCACCCTCCGCCGTGTCACGTTCCGCCCCTGCGACACCACCTTCAAGCAGGACATCAAGGACCACCTGCTCGCGCCGCTGGCGGTGCGCCGTCCGAAGCTCGTCGGCCCGGCATCCGTCGCCCTCGAGGTGGTCGCGCTGCTCGTGGTGCTCACCACCGTCTGGAGCGCATACGTCGTCGTCAAGAGCGGTGTGAACCTGTACGTCTACGGCACCTGCAACAAGCAGGATTCCGCATCCTGCAGCCTGGGCGCCGAGGCCTGCTCGATCCCCGACCAGACGCCCACCTTCGGCGAGTCCCTGCTCTCCGGCGACGTGATCGGCGCCTTCGGCAACGACTTCGCCAGCCTCGGCGAGACGTTCTCGGCGATCCCCTCCCGCATGCAGAACTGGGAGGCCGAGGAATACCTGCCCGCCAACGCCAGCTACCTGGGCGTCTACGACGCGAAGAAGGAAACCGCGCTCGAGGTCATCGACCCCGGCTGCACCTACTGCCTGCAGCTGTTCAACAACATCGAGGAGGCCGGGTTCGACGACCGGATGAACCTCACCTACATCGCCTACCCGATCGCCGCCGCCGACGGCTACAAGTTCCAGAACTCGCTGCTCGTCACCCAGTACCTCGAGGCGCTGCGGCTGAACCCTCTCGCCGACGCCGCCACGCCGGTCGACTGGGAGATCCTGCGCCGGATCTACACGGAAGTCGATGACAAGGGCGTTTCCTGGCAGAGCGTGATCAACGGCGCCGAGCCGGCTGTCGCCACCGCGCTGCTGCAGGACTGGTCGGCCGAATTCGGCCTGAGCCAGGAACAGGTCGCCGACGTGGCATCCGTCGCCGCCTCCGACGAGGTCGCGGACATCATCGCCGCGAACACACGGCTGGTCGAGGAGAGCATCCACACCGTGAAGATCCCGACGATCATCTTCGATGGCCGCCGTCACGACGGCCTGGTCTCGGTGGGCGACCTGGACTAGCCCGGCGAGACTGTGAACGGCTAGACCGGCTTGACCACCATCAGCACGACCACGACCACCAGGAGCAGCGAGACGATGCCCGAGCCCATGGCCACGCGCGAGTAACCGGCGACCTTGGCGCCGGCGACCCGGGTACCGCCGGCGGACTGCTCGGCGAGGAGCTCCGAGACCGACTTCATGGCCGGAACCACCAGGAACAGGCTGAGTACGAGGGCCACCGCGTAGAGCACGATCGACAGCCAGATCCAGGTCGACGCAAGGGAGGCGTTGTCCCTGAAGCCCGCCGCGCCGAAACCGAGGAACACCACCAGCAGCGACAGCAGAGTGAAGAGATTGGTGGACTTCGCCAGTGAGGCCACCTGGCCGGCTTCCCCTGCACGCATGGAGCGCATGGCGGTCATGGGGAGGATGGCCATGGGCCCGACGATGAAGACGCCGGAGACAATGTGCAGGGTGTTGAGGGGTTCCATTTTTCCAGCGTAGGCCCCCGCCGTCCGCTCGCCGGTGCACCGACACGTTTGAGGGGTTGGCGGCCCGCACCTCTCACGGCTGTCGTCTCGAGGCCCGCACCTCGGGGTGGTCGTCGGGCAGGGCGTGCCGGGAGCCGGCGCGCAGCAGCACGAGGTTCTTCCGCTCCCAGTCGAGCACGGCCTGCCGCTGCGGATCGATCGCCCGACCTTCCGCGCAAGCCGCGGCGGCGCGCCCGCAGACGCAGGCCAGCGGCATGCCCTCCACGGCGTGGTGCAGCTGCCCGATCCGCCAGAGCACGGCCATAGCCCAGTCGAGCTGACGGTGCGCGAGCTCGGTCTTCCGCTCGGCGCGCCGCACCAGGTCACTCTCGAGGAGCGCGCGCACCCCGGCGCTCTTCGTGCGGTCGGACTCGCCGGCCACGACGCCGCGCAGCTCCACCACCTGGGCCGTGAGCCCGTCGATCACCGCCTGCTGCTCGGCATCCGCCCCCGCCGACTTCTCGGCGAACTGCCGGTGGTTCTCCTGCTGGTCGGCGTATTGCCCGACCCACAGCTTGATGTGCTCCGCGTCCCGGCGGGTGGCCTTTTCCGCCCCCAGGTGGTGCAGGCAGGATGCGCAGACCACCTGGTCGGTCGCCGAGGTGAACGTGAACGGCTGCAGCGACTGGCAGCAGAAGCACTGCGCCCGGATGGCCACATACAACGGATACGGGTGGGTCACGGTTGGTCCTTCGTTAGCCTTCTTGAGCCCTATCGCCGAGCGTACCCAATCGGTGGGAGGCCGGGGTCACCCGCGGATGGCGGCCATCCGCTCGGCCAGTTGCGCGGGCGTCAGCGGTGCGCCTCCCCCGATGAAGGACCTCCCTGGGCCGCGGGATTTCCTGCTGGGGATGAGGGTTCCGTCCCCGGCCTCCGGGCCGGCCCCTTTTCGCAGCATCCCACCGGGCACGCATCCGTCCATGGTCCGAGCGCGGTGAGCGCGCAGCGTTCCGGGGTCGTTGCCGGCGTCAGTCGCTCAAGCAACAGGTCGACGAGCCCCGCCACGAACGCCGGGTGCAGGCCGGGGGTCGACACCCGGGTAAACCCCAGGTCGTGCGCGGCGGCAGTGGCCGCCGCCTCCGTGTCGAGGTCCCAGGAGACCTCCATGTGGTCGGAGATGAATCCGATCGGCACCACGACGACGGCCCGCGTGCCGGCCGCGGCGAGCACGACGATGACGTCGTTGACGTCAGGTTCGAGCCAAGGCATTTCGGGCGGACCCGACCGCGACTGGAATGCCAGAGACCAGGCCGGGGTGGCGTCGGCCACTGTGTCGTCGTCCACCGCCGCTGAAACGGCGGCCATCACCACCTCCGCGACGGCCCGGTGCTGCGCCTCGTAGGCCCCGCCGGCACCGAAGGATCGCTCGCGTGGGCCACTCTGCTCGGCATCCGCCATCGGGATGGAGTGGGTTGTGAAGAGCACGTGAACGTCGTCCGGGGCCAGGCCCTGCCGCGCGAAGTCGGCGAGGGCGGAGCAGACGCCGAGCACGAACGGGGCGACGAAGCCGGGATGGTCGAAGTAGGGGCGAACCGCGTCGATGCGCACGGCGTCGCCGAGCCCGGTGGCGCACCGCGCCTCGGCCAGGTCTTCCCGGTACTGCCGGCAGCTCGAGTAGGAGCTGTACGCGCTCGTCGTGAGCGCGAGCAATCGGGTGTGGCCGGCGTCGACGGCCGCAGTCACGGCGTCTCGCAGGTACGGAGCCCAATTGCGGTTCCCCCAGTACACCGGCACGAAGGTGTCTCGGGCGGCCAGTTCGGTTTGAAGCGCGTCACGGAGCGCCCGGTTTTGGGCGTTGACCGGGCTCACACCACCCGAGGAGCGGTAGTGGGCGGCCACGGTTTCGAGGCGTGCCTCCGGAACTCCGCGGCCCCGGGTGACGTTCCGTAGGAACGGGATGACGTCGTCCTGGCCCTCGGGGCCTCCGAAGCCGAGGAGGACCACGGCGTCGTACCCGGCTGGCTCCGCGGGAGGCGCGGGCACGAGGCCATCCACTGGCTGGGACTCAGGCACCGACGTGGGCGCCGGCCGCGCCGGGCTGGAACGGGCAGGCCGGGTCTTCCCCCAGCGGATCGCCGCTCGACGCGAACGCGCGGGCTCGGGAGCCCCCGCACAGGTCCGCGTACTCACAGCTGCCGCAGCGGCCGGTGAACTCCGTGGCCCGGATCTGTTTGAGTAGCGGGTTGTCCCGATAGATCTCGGCCAGCGGGGTCGTGCACACGTTCCCGAGGCCGAGTGGCAGGAACCCGGCCGGGTAGACCTCGCCGTCGTAAGCCACGAAGACGATGCCCTTGCCGTCGCGGGTCGACGCGGTCTGCGCCCGCGGCAGGCCCGCGGGCGGCCCCATCAGGGCTTCCAGGCTCGCGGACAGGGTGTTGTACAGTGCGCTCATCGGTGCAGGGTCACCGGCGCGTCGGCGGGCGACGATTCGCCGGAAAAAGGGTGCCTCGACCGTGCGCACGATGAAGCCGTGCTGGGAGGCGTCGAAGAGGAAGTGGCAGATGTCTTCGTGCTCCGCTGGGCTGACGGCCTCGGTCGAGACGCCGCGGCCGACCTGGACGAGGAAGAAGACCTCCCAGATAGCGGCGCCGGCGTTCTTGATCAGGGCCGCGACATCTGCGAGCTCGTCGACATTGGCGCGCATGACGGTCGTGTTGACCTGGACGGTCAACCCCGCCGTGGCGAGAGCCCGGATCGCCGCCATGGTGTCGTCGAAGTGGCCCGGGATCCCGCGCACGCCCTCATGGGTCGCGGCGACGGCGCCGTCAAGGCTGATCGACACCGCCTTGACCCCGCTCGCCACGATCCGTTCGATCATCTGCGGAGTGAGACTCGGCGTGACCGACGGGGACAGCGCCGTCGGCAGTCCAAGGCCGGTGGCGTAGTCGACGAGTTCGAACAGGTCAGGGCGCATCAGGCAGTCGCCGCCGGTGAGCACCAGGATCGGGTACGGCCGGCCGAATCCGGCCACCTGGTCGATCAGGTCTTTGCCCGCTGCCGTGGTCAGCTCGCCCGGTAGGGCTTGCATCGTGGCGCTGGCCCGGCAGTGTTTGCAGGCAAGCGGGCAGGCGCGGGTGGTTTCCCAGAACACCAGCATCGGGCGCTGCGCGTAGTCCGGGCCCTTTCCACGGCGGGCGGTCGGCAGGGTCGGCAACACGGCGGTCTCGCCGAGGGGGATGCTGAGCCCGCTCATGCGGGCACCTCGCTCGCGGGACGCGCATCGGTCAGAAGCTGCGCGAGCTTGTCGGCGGTGCGCTCGGCATCGGCCACGCAGCTGGCCAGCCCGACCCCCCGGTAGGCGGAACCGGTCAGGTAGAGCCCCGGCAGCCGACCCAGAGCCACCTCCACGGCGGCGAGCCGGCCCTGATGGCCGACGATGTACTGCGGCATCGCCTGCAGCCAGCGCTCGATGTGCTGCTCGGTCGGGCGCCCGGTCAGACCCATGGCCTCGACGAGTTCGACGTGCACCTGGCTGACCAGGGTGTCCTCATCGAGGTCCATCCAGCGCTGGTCGCGGCGCCTGCCCACCATGCAGCGGATGATCATGGTCGTGTCATCGGCGAGGTGCGGCCACTTGGCGCTGGACCAGGTGCAGCCGACAATGAGTTTGCCTTCCTCCGGCGGCACCAGGAAGCCCGTGCCGACGAGGTTGTGGGCGACGGCGGAGCGCGGATAGGCCAGGCAGATCGTGGCAACATCGACGTAGGGAATACCCGCCAGCGCGGCGGCCAGGTCGGGGGCTTCCTTGCGCACCATGTCCGCCGCAGCGAACGCGGGAGTGGCGAGCACCACCGCGTCGGCCTCGAGCACCGTGCCATCGCTCAGTTTCACCTCATAGCCGGCGGTGCCGCGCGACACGGAGACGACCGCCGTACCGAGGCGCACATCGTCGCCCACGACGTGGACGGCCAGTGCGTCGATCAACCGGGCGAGTCCCCCACGGAGGGTGACGAGGACCGCACCTCCTGCTCCGGCGGGCTTGGGTGGGGCATTCCGGCGTCGGCGCCGCAGTCCGAGGTAGAGGCTGCGATTGCCGCGGGCGAGAGCGTCGATGTCAGGCGCGGTGCTCCGAGCACTGAGCTCGTCGGCCCTGCCGGCATGCACACCTCCGAGCAGCGGATCGACGAGGCGATCGAACACCTGCCCGCCCATCCTCGGGCGAACGATTTCGGCGATTGTGGGGTCGTCTGGCAATCCCGCCGGGGCCGCCTTCACGAGGTCCAGGGCCGCACGGGCAAGACCGAGCGGCGACAGCAGTCGGGATTTCATCAGGGGCAGCAGCCGATCGGGGATGCCGAAGAGGGTGCCGGCCGGGAGCCGTCGCAGCTTACCGCGCGACCAGATGCGTGCGCCGGACCCGGCGGGGGCCACGACGAGGTCGCTGACCCCGAGATCCTCGATGAGGGCTGCCACCACGGGTGCCCGCACCATCAGCGCGTCAGGTCCGACGTCAACGAGGTGCCCGCCGAATTGCTCAGTGGAGATCTTGCCTCCCAACCGCGCCCCACCCTCAACCAGAGTGAGACGCACCCCGTCGCCAAGCCGGCGGTGCAGGTAGTGTGCTGTCGCCAATCCGCTGATTCCGCCGCCAACGATGACGACCCGTGGTTGAGCGAGCATTCGACATACCTCCAGTTGCCGGTGAATCCGGGGCAACCGGCAACCTGTGGCAATCCTTGTTACTTCGATCCTACGACCGTCGTCTCCAGCGGCCTCTCGCGGGCCGTCGGTGGCGGCCGCCGATCGGAGCACGAATCGCCGCCCGGACCGGGCCCGGGCCAGCCCTGGAATCAGCCCGGACCACGGCCGTATTCACGCCTTCTCATATTCCGTCGGACGGTTGCGCGCGACCGCCGCGCAGGCCCGTTCGACGGCAGCCACGGATGCGGCGACGTCGTCCGCATCCGTCGACCAGTTGCTCACGGAGACCCGCAGCACATCCCGGTCCTGCCAACGCGAACCCGACATCCAGGCGGTTCCCTCCTTGAGTAGTTCTTCCGTCACCCGTCGGGTGCGCTCGTCGTCGCCGAAGCTGACGCAGACCTGGGTGAAGACCACGTCGTTGAGCACCTCGGCGCCGGTGATGCGACCCAGTCCGTCGGCGATGGCCCGGGCGTGATCGGCCAGCCGCTCCACCAGCATCACGGTGCCCGATCGGCCCAGGGAGCGCAGAGCCGCCCAGACCGGAACACCGCGCGCCCGGCGCGACAGCTCGGGCACCTTTTCGTAGGGGTCACCCGGACCGGTCTCGTCGGCGAACAGGTAGCTCGTGTGCACCCCGAAGGTGGACCGCAGCTCGGCGGGCCTGGCCACGATGGCCATGCCACAGTCGTAGGGCACTTGGAGTGTCTTGTGCGCGTCGGTGGCCCAGGAATCGGCGGTGTCGAGGCCTGCCAGCTGCTCGCGGTAGCGCGGGCTCACTGCGGCCCAGAGGCCGAAGGCGCCGTCGACGTGCACCCAGGCACCATGCTGGTGGGCGAGGTCGGTGAGTTCACCGACCGGGTCGAAGGCGCCGGAGTGCACATTGCCGGCCTGAAGGCAGACGATCGCGGGGCCAGTGCCCTGGTTGAGCGCGGCCGCCAGGGCCTCGGGGAGCATGCGGCCCTGGTCGTCGGCCGGGACGACAATGGGGGCGCCGAGTCCCAGGTAGCGCAGGGCCAGGTCAATCACCGCGTGGCGCTCATCGCCCACGTAGACGGCGACGCGGGGCGCCCCGGCCAGACCGGCGATCGCGACGTCCCAGCCGGCGCCGCCGAGCACATGATCGCGTCCGGCCGCCAAACCTACGAAGTTCGCCATGGTGGCCCCGGTGGTGAAGCCCACGTCGGCGCCGTCCGGCAGACCCAGCAGATCGAGGATCCAGCCGCCGGCGGCCTCCTCGGCGGCGGCCGTGGCCGGGGTCGCGAAGCGCATGCCGGCGTTCTGGTCCCACGCGCTGACCAGCCAGTCGGCTGCCAGGGCTGCCGGCAACGTGCCGCCGATCACCCAGCCGAAAAAGCGGCCGGACGTCATCGCCATCAGCCCCGGTTCGGCCAGCCGGGCCAGCTCGTCGATCACCTCCGCCGGGTCCGTCGGCTGCAGCGGCAGCGGCGCTGCGAAGCCCGCGGCGAGGGTGTCGGCGTCGACGCGTGGCCCCACGGGCCGGGTGGGCAGGGAGGAGAGCCAGTCCAGGGCATGGGCTTTCGCTCGCTCCAGGGCCTGACGATAGTCATCCGGGTCAGCAGACATGCCGAGATTTTATGCCCGCCGGGAGACCACCGAAAGAGCGCTGTTTTCCGGGCGCGGGTCGTCGCTGGCGAGGATGACCCATCGGAGGCGATCGCGACCCCCGTCCCGGCTCCGACGGCGATGCCCCCGTCGGCCTGCGTCGGCGAACACGCGGTCGATGCCCGGTTCCGCGGCGACCGGCCGGTTTTGTTCCGAAATGGGGGCTCGTCCAGCCGAAATTCAGCCCATCCGCCGTACCGTGGTCAATGGAGTTCCCCCACTCCAAACGAATCGGCCCCGGCAGATTCCTCGCCTCCCCCCAGGCGCGGTGAAGCCGGGGCTTTTTCGCGGCGGTCAGCGAACTCCCTTGAACAAATCACGGCCGATCGGCTCTCGCGACCGCTCTGAGACTCAGAGTCGCACTTCCCCCGGTTGGGGCGGCTCTGGGGTGACGCGCAGACCGGCGGGTGTGTTCGAGATGCGGACGAGTTACTCCACCCTTGCCCGGTTCAGGAGAGGCTCTTTGCTGCCTTGAAAGTTGAACTGCAACGGGATGGTGGGGTGGATCCAGATGGAGCTGTGGCCGCTGCCAGCCGCCGCCGTGTACTCCCAGGAGAAAGAGAAGCTCTCCCCTCGACGCACCTTGGCGAGGATGACGATCTTGAGCTGCGAGACCCCGATCATCGAACTCGACAATGACAGAGGGATTTCCGTAGACAAATTCGCCCATGATTATTGTCCGAGTCCCACGTCGATGTCGCCCATCATGGCATCGAAGTCCTTCGCTGTTGCCTCTGCGTCCCCGTTTTTTTCCACAGTTCCCTTGATGCCCACTTCCGGCAGCTGCGGAACGGGAAAACGACGTGCCTCCTCTTCTTCACCGTCGCCGACATCGGCGATATCCCTGGCCCCGAAGCCACGGCGGGTGTTGTTCGGGGCGCTCCAGCGCCCTGCACGGAGCAGAAGGCCCCTTGCGCGAAGCGTAGGGGGCCTCCTGTACGGACGCCGCGTCAAGGGCAGATCCGGTCCGTGCACCGAGTCAGTTAGCGGCGGTTGTCGCGCTCGTCACGGTCGTGGTTCTCACGGCTTCCCGATTTGGCCAGCCGCGGCTAATCATGTAACCGATGGTGAGGAGCGTGGCGGACAGACAGGCGGAGCTGGCCCCGAAACCCTGCCCGTCGTCCCCGTTATCGACCATGGCGGAAGCGATGAACGCGCGACGAGAATCAGCATTCAGGCGATGAATTCGGTCGTCTTGAAAGCAGCCTTCGTCTCGGTCGAAACGCTCACGGGCTCAGATCACACCGCTGTCTGTGTTCGACGGAACCTGGTTCTGACACACCACGCGTTGCTCCTGCTCGGCGCCGGACCGCACGGACCGACTCAGCGTCCGGCGTTGGCCTCCGGGCGCAGACGGATGAGCCGATGCGGGCCATCTTCCTGCAGCTCGGCCACCTCGCTGCGCGAGGAGAGGAAGTCGGTGAAGGAACGGAAGCCGAGCGGTTTTTCGTTGAACGAGGGGTCCATCCGGCGCATCTGGTTCTTTACCGTGCCGGTGTTCAGCCACTCGTCGTCGTCGCCCTTTGCGTGCCCGATCTGCAGGGCACGCACGAGGAGCTCCGACGCGATTGTCTGAGGGTCGATGTCCTCGGCCGGTTCCGGCTCCGGCTCGTCGAATTGCGAACTTGTGGTGTGCGAGAACATCGGGATCGTCGTCAGGGTGCGGGCTTTGACGGGCACCGTCTTGGGTGGCACGGTCGCGGGTTCTGCGGCCTTCCTGCCCGACGGGGGCTTCTGCACGAGCGCCACGGGGGCGGGCGCGGCGGCGGCGACCTTCGCTATGCCGGGGAGAGAGTCATAGTCTTCGAATTCGTCGCACGCAGCCGCGAGGGAGGTGCTGGTCGACCCGGCCACTCCAATGCCCACCACGAAGCGACCGAGACGTTTCGACTTCTGGGCGAGGGCGATGTAATCCGAGTCACCGGCGACGATGATGACGTGGGTGAGGTCGGGCAGCCGGAAGAGGTCTTCGACCACGTCGACGGCAAGACGGATGTCCGCCCCGTTCTTCGTTCCCCGCGTGGTCGTGGTGAATAGCTGGGTGAGGTCAACCGCTCGGGACATGAGCTGGCGTTGGTAGCTCGCATTCACGGGCACGGACCAGTCGGCGTACGCGCGATTGACAACCAGCGTGCCGAACGACGCGGCGAAATCAATGATCGCGTTGAAGTCGACCGTCGCGGCGTTCAGCTTCGCGGCAACCTCGGGCTCGGCATCCGCGCTCGATCTGTCGAAATTACGGATGCCATCGCGCTGGAAGGCATTTCGTCCGTGTAGTTGCTGATAGCGAGAGACGACGATGTTGTCGAAGTCGATGTAGAGGCCGACGCGTGCATCATTCGGTTCAGTCATGGTGGGTTCCTTAGCTACCGGGCGGACGAATCAGTCGCAACCCCAGACTCAAGTCTGCTGCGCACGATGCGACGACGGCAACTCGCGGAATCGACTGCGGCGCTCAGTACGCGCGCACCGATCCGCGCCGAGCCTGCCGGGAGGTACACAATGAGGTATGGCCACTGACGATCCATGCCCGGTTTTCTTTCTCTCGGATAGCACCGGAATCACGGCGGAAACGCTCGGGAGCACCCTCCTGTCCCAGTTCCCCACCGTGGAGTTCGACCGCACGACGATCCCGTTCATCCTGAATGTGGACCAGGCCCAGGCCGTGGTCGACCTGATCGACGCTCTGGTGGAGCGCGGCCAGAAGCCGATCGTATTCTCCACGGCCGTGACCAGCGACATCCGCCGCACCCTCGGCACCTGCACGGCCACCCTGATCGACCTGCTCGGAACCTATCTCGGCGAGCTCGAGGAGACCCTGGCGACGCAGGCCAGCAACGAACCAGGGCGCGCCCACGGCCTCGGCAACGCCGCCCGCTATCAGTCCCGCATGACGGCCGTCGAATACGCGATGGAGCACGATGACGGCCAGAGCCTGCGAGCGCTCGAGAAGGCGCAGCTGATCCTGGTGGCCCCGTCGCGCTGCGGCAAGACCCCCACCACGATGTACCTGGCGCTGCAGCACGGCATCTTCGCGGCGAACTTTCCTCTCGTCGACGAGGACTTCGAGCGGGAGGGTCTCCCCAAGCCACTGCGACCGTTCGTGGACAAGTGCTTCGGGCTCACCACCAATCCCCTGCGCCTGAGCCAGGTGCGCACCCAGCGCCGGGAAGGTTCGCCCTACGCGTCCCTGCGGCAGTGCGGGTTCGAGCTGCGCAGTGCGGAGCGACTCTATGCCTCCCACGGAATCCCGTTCCTCAACTCGGCGAGCATGTCCGTGGAGGAGATGTCGGCCATGATTCTGCAGCAAATGAACCTCAAGCGCTGACTCACATTCAAAACGCAGACAAGTGAACATGTCAATCAAGTAAACAAATTGCGCTCAGGCCGGATAGACCTGTCACTATGGGAACAGGGCGCTTATCCACGAGGTGAGCCTCCTCACCTCGTGGCCTCACCTCTGGTCGCACACTGCAAGGGAGCAGAACACATGACGACAGACATCCTCTGGTTTTCCGAAATCGGACTCACGGACCTGGACCGGGTGGGCGGCAAGAACGCTTCCCTGGGCGAAATGGTGCAGAATCTGACGTCGGCCGGCGTCAAGGTGCCCGACGGATTCGCCACCACCGCGGACTCCTACCGCCGGTTCCTGTCCGATTCCGGTTTGGACCAGCGGATCATCGAGCGCCTGCGGGGCCTCGACATCGACGACGTCACCGCGCTGGCAGCGGCCGGCAAGGAAATCCGCGGCCTGATGCGTGACACGCCCTTCCTGCCCGAGTTCGAGTCCCAGATCCGGGCCGCCTACGCGGCCCTGGTCCTGAAGCACGGCGGCTCCGACGACATTTCCTGGGCGGTGCGTTCCAGCGCCACCGCCGAGGACCTTCCGGATGCGTCCTTCGCCGGTCAGCAGGAGACGTTCCTGAATGTGCGCGGAATCGAGAACATCCTGCCAGCCATCAAAGATGTCTTCGCCTCCCTCTACAACGACCGGGCGATCGCCTACCGGGTGCACCACGATTTCGAGCACGCCGAGGTGGCGCTGTCGGCCGGGATCCAGCGCATGGTGCGCTCGGACATCGGCTCCTCCGGGGTCATATTCACGATGGACACCGAATCCGGCTTCCGCGACGCGGTCTTCATCACCTCCTCCTACGGTCTGGGCGAGGCCGTCGTGCAGGGCGCCGTCAACCCCGACGAGTTCTACGTCTACAAGCCGGCACTCGAGGCCGGCCGTCCCGCCATCCTCAAGCGCACCCTCGGCGAGAAGGCGCTGCAGATGACCTTCACGAAGAACCGTGAAATCGGGCGCACGATCGACTTCGTTCCCGTGGACGTCGACCTGCGCAACCTGTTCAGCATCACCGATGCCGACGTGGAGGAGCTGGCCCGCCACGCCCTCTCGATCGAGGCGCACTACGGACGCCCGATGGACATCGAGTGGGGCAAAGACGGCATCGACGGCGGCATCTACATCCTGCAGGCCCGCCCGGAGACGGTTCAGTCGCGAGCGACCGCGGTGTCCCAGAGCCGGTTCAAGATGAACGAGACCGGTAAGATCCTGGTCGAGGGCCGCGCCATCGGCCAGCGGATCGGCGCCGGAAGCGTGCGCATCCTCTCGTCCATCGACCAGATGGCGAGCTTTGCCACCGGCGACGTGCTCGTCGCGGACATGACCGACCCCGACTGGGAACCGATCATGAAGCGCGCCAGCGCCATCGTGACCAACCGCGGCGGCCGCACCTGCCATGCCGCGATCATCGCCCGCGAACTCGGCATTCCCGCGGTCGTCGGCACCGGGACCGCCACCGACATCCTCTCCGACGGCCTCGAAGTCACGGTGTCCTGCGCCGAGGGTGAGGCGGGCCTGATCTACGAAGGGCTGCTCGACTTCGGCATCGAGGAGACCGCGCTCACCACCCTGCCGCCGGCCCCGGTGAAGGTCATGATGAATGTCGGCACCCCGGAGCAGGCGTTCACGTTCGCCCAGCTGCCCAACCACGGCGTGGGTCTCGCCCGGCTCGAATTCATCATCAACCGTCAGATCGGCATCCACCCCAAGGCCTTGCTCAACCTGGCCGACCAGCCCGCCGACGTGGCCCGCGAGATCAACACCCGCATCGCCGCCTACGGCAATCCGCGCGACTACTACATCAAGCGCCTGGCCGAGGGCGTGTCCACGATCGCGGCCGCCTTCGCGCCGGAGACCGTGATCGTGCGGATGAGCGATTTCAAGTCCAACGAGTACGCCAACCTCATCGGCGGACCGGCCTACGAGCCGCACGAAGAGAACCCGATGCTCGGGTTCCGCGGGGCGTCCCGCTACCTCGAGCCCTCGTTCCGGGACTGCTTCGACCTCGAATGCGAGGCGCTCTCATTCGTGCGAAACGAGATGGGGCTGACCAACGTCAAGCTGATGATCCCCTTCGTGCGCACCCTGGACGAGGCCGCGGGCGTTATTGAACTGCTCGCCGAGAACGGGCTGCGCCGTGGGGAGAACGGCCTTGAGATCGTCATGATGTGCGAGCTGCCGGCCAATGCGCTGCTCGCCGACGAGTTCCTGGACTACTTCGACGGGTTCTCCATCGGCTCCAACGACATGACGCAGCTGGCGCTCGGCCTCGACCGCGACTCGGCGATCGTCGCCGGCGGCTTCGACGAGCGCGACCCGGCCGTGAAGAAACTGCTCAGCATGGCGATCGCGGCCTGCAAGGCCCGCGGCAAGTATGTGGGCATTTGCGGTCAAGGCCCCAGCGACCACCCGGACTTTGCCGAGTGGCTCGTCGCCGAGGGCATCGACTCCGTGTCGCTGAACCCCGACACCGTGGTCGACACCTGGCTGCGGCTCGCCGGCGTGACCGCGGGCAGCAACCACTTCGGCACGGATGACGCCGCCACCGACCCCAAGGATGCCTCGGCCGCCTGATCGGGGGTCGAGCTCGCCGAGCCCCGCGGGCGGCGCCCGAATCACCCGGGAACGTGCCACGCAGCTCGGCGCACTCCGGGCATCCGTCGTCGGTGCCTAAACTCGGGGCTTTTCACGACACGCCGCGAGATCAGGCTGGGGTGACCCAGCCGGCGTTTCGGCAATTTCTCCGAGTTTGCGTAGCGACGGATGCAGCGGGCACCGGGCGTCAGAGCGGCCCGATCAGCTTGCCGGCGTCAGTAGACGTACGGCTGGGCGGGCTGGTCCGTGGGCGTGATCTCGCTCGGAACAAGGGCGATGGTCTCATCGCTGCGGATGCTCGGGTTGGTGTTGAAACCGCTCTCGATGGCAACCCAGCTGTCGGTCGGGAATTCGTCCTGCCAGCCGGGGTAGTAGACGGGGATGCCGACCGGCTGCGCGTCGACCGCGCAGCAGGACACGACGAAGCGGGCCACGAAGAACACGTTCTCGGGGTCGCTCGTGTCGGGCGTGACGAACCCGGTCACGGTCGCGGTCTTGTCGGCGAAGAAGTCCTCGCCGGCGCCTTGGCGCAGCAGCGAGGACCAGTCCCGCACGGTGAAGGTCGAGTAGTCGCCGCCGACGAGGTCGCTCGCCTCTTTCTGCGTGATGAGCGAGGTCGAGCCGTTCAGGTCGCGCTTGGCGACCGTGGCCGTGGTCAGGGTCGCCGGCGGCAACACCAGGAGGCCCACGGTGGCCGCGACGATGATCAGGATGCTGCCGGCCGGCCAGAGCCACGCCCAGCGTCCTCCGTCGTCCTCAGGCAGCTTGTGCTCGTGCTCGTCTTCGGCTGCGGGCAGGAGAGCGAATGCGGCCACCACCAGCGCGGCGGCGATCACGGCCATCACCATGGTGAACACGAAGTACCGGGGGTGGATGTAGAGCCCGAGCTGCCCGCTGACCCCCAGGTAGACCGTGGCCACAATGCCCACGATGCTGAGAAGCGCGCCCTGCCAGCGCCGCAGGAGCCGTCTAAACGACATAGTTGATCGCCAATCCGAGAACCGCGGAGCAGAGAGCCACAATCAGGGTGAGCTGCATCAGGGTCTTGGCCGTGAAGGTCGTGCGCAGCAGGGCCAGCATCTTGATGTCGATCATCGGGCCGAAGACCAGGAAGGCCACGATGGCACCGGGCATGAACGTCGCACCGAACGAGAGGACGAAGAAGGCGTCGACGTTGGAGCAGATCGAAACCACGAAGGCCAGGGCCATCAGCGCCAGCACGGACCAGACCGGGTGGCTGCCGAGCGTCACGAGCACCTCGCGGGAGACGGCGGTCTGGATCAGCCCGGCCAGTCCGGCGCCGATAAAGAGCGCCGGCAACATCGCGCTGGTCTCCTTCGTGAACAGGCCGGCGCTGCGCTTGATCTTCCCGTCGGCCGCGTCATGGTGGTCGCCGAGTGCACAGGCATCCTGAAACCGGGGAGCGAGCAGGGACTCGGGTTTCGGGTGCCGGCTGTAGATGTAGCCGATCAGGTTGGCGATCAGGAATCCGCCGGCGATGCGCCAGACCAGGATGCCACTGTCCCAACCGAAGGCCTGCTGGGTGGTGATGATGGTCACCGGGTTGAGGATCGGGGCCGCGAAGAGGAACGTCATCGATTCGCCGACCGTCAGCCCCTTGGCGATCAGGCCGCGCGCCAGAGGCACATTGCCGCACTCGCAAACCGGCAGCAGCATGCCCAGCAGCGAGAGTACGACCCGCCGGGCGACCGGGTTCTTCGGCAGGCGCCGCAGCAGGAACCCCTCCGGCAGCCAGGTCTGCACCACGATCGACAGCACGATGCCGAGGAAGACGAACGGCAGCGACTCGATCACCACGCTGATCGACAGGGTGACGAAGTCGCGGAAGGTGTCCGCCAGGGTGTCGGCAGGGGCCGACGGCGCAAACACGCGCAGCAGGATCACCAGCCCGATGATGACGAGGCCGACGGAGAGGCCGCGGCCGGGCCTCCGGCGCGCGGTGAAGGGCCGCGCGGCGATGGTCTGACTCATGGGTATATCTTGTCCTGTTTCGACTCGGTTGCGCTCGGGACAGGAAGCCATCGGCAGGAGGTTGGCGGGGGCATCCCTCGGTTAGCCGCACCAATCAGGGAGAAAACCGGACACGCTACGGCTGCTGGTGCCGCGGTCGAGGTCTACCAGGGTGGTCGTCATGCCCGAGAACGCGGGCAGGGTCGGGTAGTCGTCGCCGAGGCCGGCCGCCGGGATCGTCTCCACCGCGAGGTACTGGCCGTTCGGCGAGACGCAGAAGTCCCGCACGCGCGACGCGTCCGACGCGGGAGTGAACGCGACGCTCGAGTCGGCGGCGTCGGTGACGGCGATCAGGTAAGCCAGCTGGTTGCTGTCGCCGGTTTCCTGCAGAAACAGGCGGGCGTAGCGCCCCTGCTCGGTGAGGAGCACGAGCTTGCCGGGGTAGGCGCTCGCTTCGAGCGGGCTGGGCGCGAGGTCGAGTGTGGTCACGGCCCCGTCGGCGAGGTCGATCGTCGAGCCTTGGTCGGGGTCGGCGACGACGAGCGCGCGGGTGCCGGGAACGAATCCGCGCATCTCGTCGTGCTCGCCCAACGGGGTCAGCACGGCGTCGCCGAGCATGTCGATCAGGAACAGGGTCTGCCCGGCGTTCTGCACGACGAGAGAGGTGCTGTCCGGCACGAAGCGCAGGTCCATCACCGTCATCGGCAGGCCGTCCACCCTGGTGACCTCGGCCGGGAGGCCCGAGTACTCGGTCAGGTCGTAGACGAAGGGGGTGCGGTCGTAGCGGCGCCCCGCCGTCTCCGGGGCGCTGGTGAAGGTGTACGCGATCAGGGTTTTCGACGGGGAGGCCGCCAGGTTCTCGATCACGCCCGCGCCCGGCACGGGCACCTGCACGTTGTCCCCGCCCCCGAACGAGACCACCTCGAGGGTGGCCGTGTCGTCTTCGGCGAGCGTGACGGCGGCGAGGTGGTTCTCCAGGGCGACATACTGCTGGATGCGCGGGGCGCTGAACACGATGTCTCCGTCGCCCCGGCCCTGCAGGGTCGTTCGGCGCACGGTGTCGGGCCGCTTCGCGCCGGCGTCATCCACCCGGCTGTCGCGCTGCAGCGCATAGATGTCGACGTCCGGGGTCGTGAACTCGTATTCCAGGGTGGCGGTGGCGTCCTGGGTGATGCTCGCGACATCCGTCACCGTCACCGTATAGACGGTGTTGTAGCGCAGGATGCCGGCGAACTCCACCGTCAGGGCGCGGTCGGCGACACGGGCGGAGACCTCTGTAGCCGGGGATACCGCCACCTGGCCGGCTTGGACCTCGGCCAGCGGCTGGTTCGCGGTGAGCAGCAGGCGCGCGTTGCCACGCGTGACGGCGGCGTCGAGGTTGATCTCGGCGGAGGCCAGGCGGGGACCCTGGCTGAAGTTGGCCATCGCGAGGCCCGCCACCAGCAGGACGAGAACCGCGACCGTGACCGAGAAGAGCTGTCGGAAACGCCGGCCCGCCAGCCGCGCGGAGCGCGATCGATTCGCGGACGCGGGTGCGGCCGAGAGCGCGCTCCGTTCGCGGTTCATCCTGCCAATAGTATCGGCCGATTTTCCGGGCGCGCCGGAGACCGGGGGATCAGGGCCGCGCAACCGGAGAAATCGGCGCAACGCCTTCGGGGGCATAGGATCGGGGGGAGTATTCAGGCGTATGCAGTCCTAGCCCTGGTCCGCAGCGTCGTCAATCGCATTCCTCGCCGCGTTGGCGCACATCACGTCGATCCCCCGATCGAGATCGTGATCATTTGACCGCTTCGATCAGACCTCCCACTGTCTCAGGACCTACCAAGCAAGGCATCAGTTATGACTTCTACGCGATTCCCCCTGTCGCGCGCGGAAACGCGCGCCCGGCTCCTGTCCATGCGCGGTGTACTCTTCGACCTCGACGGGGTGCTCACGCCCACCGCCGATGTTCACATGGCCGCCTGGTCGCGCCTGTTCACCCGCTTTCTCGAGGACCAGGGAGTGAGCCCCGCCTACAGCGAGGCCGACTACTTCCAGTACATCGATGGCAAGCCCCGCTATGACGGCGTGCGGTCGCTGCTCGCCTCCCGGGGCATCCAGCTGCCCGACGGCGACCCGACGGACGCCCCGGAGCGCAACACCGTCTGCGGCCTCGGCAACCGCAAGAACGAGGCCTTCAACGAGACCCTCGCCGAAAGCGGCGTCACGCCCTACCCGGGATCGATCGAGTTCCTCGACTACGTCGTGGCCGCCGGCCTCGCCGTGGCCGTCGTCACCAGCTCGCGCAACGGGGAGAAGACCCTCGCGGCAGCCGGCATTCGCGGACGCTTCGAAATCGTCGTCGACGGCCTGCTCTCGGCCGAGCGTGGCCTGGCCGGCAAGCCGGCCCCCGACACCTATGAGCTCGGCGCGGCACTGCTCGGCCTCGATGCGGCCCAGTGCGTCGTCGTCGAAGACGCGCACTCGGGCATCCAGGCCGGCCGCGCCGGCAACTTCGGCCTCGTGCTCGGAGTGGACCGCGGCGTGGGCACGCAGACCCTGCTCGACGCCGGGGCCGACGTCGTCGTTACCGACCTGCACGAGCTGCTCCCCAACGTCGAAACGGAGGCCGGAGAATGAACCGGATCACCGACACGAACGACCCGCTCGACCGCAACCGATTTCCGATCGACGAGTGGGCCCTGGTCGAGAAGGACTTCTCGGGTGACGACATGGGACGCACCGAGACGCTGTTCGCCATCGGCAACGGGTACCTCGGCCTGCGCGGCAACGTGGACGAGGGCCGGGACGGCCACGCCCACGGCACGTTCATCAACGGGTTCCACGAGACCTGGCAGATCCGGCACGCGGAAGAGGCTTTCGGCTTCGCACGCGTCGGGCAGACGATCGTCAACGCGCCGGATGCCAAGATCATTCGCATTTACGTCGACGACGAGCCGCTCGTCCTGACCCTCGCGGATCTGCTCAGCTATGAGCGCCGCCTCGACTTCGCCGGCGGCATCCTCTCCCGATCCCTCGAATGGCGCACGCCCTCGGGCAAGCGCGTGCTGATCCAGTCGCGCCGCCTGGTGTCGTTCACGGAACGCCACCTCGCAATCCTCGAGTACGAGGTCACCATGCTGGACGCCGACGCGTCGGTCGTGATCTCCAGCCAGATCCTCAACCGCCAGGACGGCATCGGCGAGTACGACGCCCCGAAGCCCACCAACGGCAAGGACTTCGACCCGCGTAGGGCCGAGTCGTTCACCGACCGGGTGCTGCGCCCCCGCTTCAAACGGGCATCCGAGGGCCGCTACATCCTCGGCTTCCGCTGCACGAACTCGGGCATGACCATCGCCTGCGCCGCCGACCACCAGCTTGAGACGCTCAATGAGTACGACGAGGCCTCGCACATCGGCGACGACCTCGCCAAGCACGTCTACCGCATCAAGGCCAAGCAGGGCCAGTCCATCCGACTGACCAAGACCCTCAGCTACCACACCTCCACCGGCGTGCCCACGCACGAGCTCGCCGACCGGTGCGACCGCACGCTCGACCGCGCCGTCGCAGCCGGAACCGAGCAGTACGTCGCCGAGCAGCGCGACTGGCTCACCGCTTTCTGGGCGCGCACGGATGTCGAACTCGCCGGCCAGCCTGCCCTCCAGCAGGCCACCCGCTGGAACTTCTTCCAGCTCGCGCAGGCGTCCATGCGAGCCGACGGCCAGGGCGTGTCCGCGAAGGGCGTGTCCGGATCCGGCTACGGCGGTCACTATTTCTGGGACACGGAAGTGTACGTGCTCCCCTTCCTGACCTACACGTCACCGAACGCCGCGCGCAACGCGCTGCGGTTCCGGCACGCGATGCTCGAGCACGCCAGGATGCGCGCCACCGAACTGAACCAGCTGGGCGCGCTGTTCCCGTGGCGCACGATCAACGGCCTGGAGTCGTCCGCGTACTACGCCGCCGGCACCGCGCAGTATCACATCGACGCTGACATCTCCTATGCGCTGACCCAGTACGTGTCGGCCACCGGCGATGAGGACTTCCTCTCCCGCGAGGCCATCGACATCCTGGTGGAGACGGCGCGCATGTGGGCCGACCTCGGCTTCTGGCGCGGCAACGGCAACGACGTCTTCCACATTCACGGCGTTACCGGGCCCGACGAGTACACGACCGTCGTCAACGACAACCTCTACACGAACATCATGGCCCGCTCGAACCTGCGGGACGCGGTCACCAGTGTGCGCAGACTGCGCGAGGTCGACATCGCCTCCTACGACTTCATGGTCGCCCGCCTCGGACTCGGCGAGGCCGAGATCATCGAGTGGTCGTTCGCCGCGGAAGCAATGCACATCCCCTTTGACAAGACCCTGGGCATCCACCCGCAGGACGCGCAGTTCCTGGAGAAGGAACGTTGGGACCTCTCGCAGACGCCGCCCGCCAACCGCCCGCTGCTGCTGCACTACCACCCCCTCGTGATCTACCGCTTCCAGGTGCTCAAGCAGGCGGATGTCGTGCTCGCCCTCCTGCTGCAGGGTGACCAGTTCACGCCGGAGCAGAAACGTGCCGACTTCGACTACTACGACCCGATCACCACGGGTGACTCGACGCTGTCCGACGTCGTGCAGTCGATCATCGCGGCCGAGGTCGGCTACCACGAGCTGGCGCTCAAATACTTCACCTCGGGCCTGTTCGTCGACCTCGCCGATCTGCACCACAACGCGGCGGACGGCGTTCACGTGGCATCCGCCGGCGGTGTCTGGAGCGCGCTCGTCTACGGCTTCGGCGGCATGCGCGACCACGGCGGCAAGATCACCCTCGACCCGCGACTGCCTGAGACCTGGGAGGCGCTGACCTTCCGCGTCACGCTCCGGGGAACCCGGCTGCGCGTGGACGTGCGGCAGAGCGAGGTCAACCTCACGATCGAGGAGGGCGTCGACGTCATGCTGTCCGTGCGCGGTGTTTCCGTCATCGTGCGGATGGGCCTGCCCATCACGGTCGCGCTGACCCACCAGGGCCCGCGCGACCCGGGAGCACCCTCTCGGACCTTGGTCGAGGGCGGGCGACGGGCCGACGGCACCGTCATCACGTCCTCGATCCCGACGATCGCGCACACCACCGAGTTCCTGGAGCCGAACGACTAGTTCGCTTCCGCGGGGAGGGCCACGGCACATCGTCGGGGACCCTCCCTCGTTTCTAGCCCTGGCCCTGGCCCCGGCCCCTCGTCCGTCGCTCTGGCAATAACCAATTCGACGGAGATTTCGCGATAGTGACCGCATTTCACATGAAATAGGTCGATTTTCGTCAAAATCTCCGTCGAATTGGTTCGCGGCGTCGGCAGGCCAGTGCCCGGGGAGCCGGGAACCGGGACTGCTACCGAGTTACAGCGCCGCCTGGATGGCCGCCGCGTAGGCCTGGTAGCCGGCGGGGGTCGGGTGGAAGGCATCCGGACCAGCGAAGTAGACCCACGAGTCGACGTCTCCGATGCCGTGGCCCGCGAAAGCCGCGGACACGTCGACATATTCGATGCTGGAGTTCGGTCGGATTGCCTGGGCCTGGGCTACGACGCCCTGGATGGTCTGGTTTAGCAGCATGGTTGCCCCGTTGAGCTGGGCGATCAGCGGGTTAGCCGAGGGGGCAAAGAGCAGCGGGTAGCCGGTGACGACCACGTGGGCATTCGGGGCGGCCGCCGCGACGCGCGCGTAGGTGTCGGCCAGACGGGCTGTAAGCTCGCCGGAATAGATCAGGGCGCCGGCGGTGGAGATGGCGTTCCCGCACGCGACCGGATCCGCGGACGCGCACGCCGCCGCCACGCCGGCCACATTCAGATCGTTGCCGCCCACGGTAAGTGTCACCAGGGTGGTCCCCCGGTTCAGGGACGACAGCTGCGTGGTGGTCACAGTCCCGGTGGTGGCCAGGCTGCAACTGACGTTGCGCAGCAGGTTCGTGCCCTTCACCGCGTCCAGAAGGGCGGGGTAGCCGTTCGGGCTCTGCAGGCAGCTGTCCACGTAGTCACCGCCGCCTTGCCCGGCCGCGTAGGAGTCGCCCAAGGCGACGTACTTGTTGGCCGCAGCCGTGGGTGCGGCGGATGCCGGTAGAGCACCAGCGGCAAGCACGCCCGAGGCGGCGAGGATGGCGGCGAGGACGCTGGACAGGAGTCGGATTCGGGGTTTCATGGCCCGACTTTACTCGGATCTGCGCTCTAGGTGCAGGGTTGATTTCGGCACGACCTCAGCGACTCCCGCAAAGCGGCCTGGCGCTCAGCCAGCTCGGCTTTCTGGGCCGCCCGTGCTCACGGTGCCGACCTCACCAATTCGACGGAGATTTTGCCGGGATCACCCCGATCGGTGCGAAAAACCGGGTTCCGGAGCAAAATCTCCGTCGAATTGGTTCGCGCGCTCAGGGGATTGAATCGCGCGTCAGGCGGCAAGAACGTCAGGCGGTAAGGGGCACGTAGCGGTAATACTCGATGCCCTGGTCGTAGAAGTCGGGGCCGTTCGCGGTGCCGAGGTGGTCGACGACGAACTGGTCCTCGGCCGGGGCCGGCACGAGGTCACCGGGGCGCCCCTCGTGCAGCGCGATGTACTGCGCCTCGGTCAGGTCGACCGGGCCGTGCAGGGCGGTCTCGAAGTTGATGCGTGCGGCGGCGGCCTGCCAACCCTCGGCGACCCGCATCGGGAGAGCCTCGGCGGCGTCGCCGCTGCCGTAGCCGAGCGCCAGCCACTCCTGGCCGGCGAGCTCGAGGCCCTCCGTCAGTGCGTGCTGCAGACCGGATGCGAGCCACGCCGGCAGGGCGGCCGTGTAGAGGTTGCCCAGGTCGCGCATGGCGTCCGAGCCGAGGCCGAGCTTCTCGCTGACCAGGGTGTTCCAGACTTCGGTGCTGCGCAGGTGCTGGCGCAGGCGGCGGGACAGCGGGAAGACGTCACCGATGATCTCGCCGATGTCGGCCCCGTTTCCGTGGAACGGCGAGGGTGCGCACATCTCGGCGAGCAGGAGGTCGGCGTCGATCCCGGCATCCGCGCAGTGCGCGCGCAGCTGGTCGCGGCCCGATTCCTCGTCGGCCGCGAGCGTGAACAGGTAGGCCATCACCCAGCCGGTCGCCGGCATCTGGTGGTACGGGCGGTGCATGAACACCCGGTCGACCTCGTTGAAGTAATCGAGGGAATTGCCGGGGCGCTTTCCCAGCATGGCCGTCATCGCGTGGTGGGTCGCGTCGATGTAGCAGCTGGTCGAGTACCGGCCGTTGAACACGGGCAGGTCCTGCATCTGCCCGTCGTCGCGGGGCGGCTGCCCGCGGAAGCGCGCGAACGGCTTGCGGAAGTCGGCCACCCGGTAGTCGGAGTCGCTGCCGGACCCGGCCAGATTTACTTCCAGCAGTCGGGCCTCGCTTTCCAGGAGCACAGCGACGGCGCCTGCACCTTGGGTGGGCTCGCCGCTGCCGCCGCGAGCGTATTCGGCGATGTCGGCGGAGACGACGATGGCCTGGCGGCCCACGCCATCCGTCGCCAGGTAGCGCAGGGCGGCCTTGATGCCGTAGACGCCGGCGAGGCAGGCCTGCTTGAACTCGGGCACCTCGCAGTCGCGCGCGAGCAGCGGCATGCCATGGGCGGTGAGGGCATCGTTGACCATGCCCTTGACGATGACCGCACCGGCCGAGTTGTCGCTGCTGGATTCGGTGCCGAGGGCCAGGAGGCCGACCTGACCGGGGTCGATGTCGTAGTCGCGGATCAAACGCCACACCGCGTTCGCCGCGAGCGTGTAGACACTCTGGCCTGGGCCGCGCATGCGGAAGCTGCGTCCAACGACGTTCCGGACCTTCCCCCACGGCTGGTCGTTCCAGTCGCACCAGGCTTCGAGCTGCACCCGGTAGGGCGGCACGAACAGGGAGAATCCACTAATTCCAGGCGTCAACAGTTCCCTCTTCAGGTTTGGCGTGGTTGTTCACCCACACCGGGTCTCAAACGCACCACTCCATTATCAACGGATCGGTTGGTGAAAGTGGTGACCAGGATCAGATCGTCAGGCGGAACCGACCCGATCACGGCGGTGCGGCCCCCCGGGAAGCGACTAAAATCGAGTGAACCCGATCGGAGCACCACTGTGGACCAACCCATCGATGGTGGCGCCACCGCCGTGGCCCGCGCGCACAGCAACATCGCCCTCGTCAAATACTGGGGCAAGCGCGACGCCGCCCTGAACACGCCCGCGGTCGGCTCCATCTCGGTCACGCTAGACGCGCTCTACACCGACACCCGCGTCACCTTCACGCCCGGTCTGGTCGCCGATGAACTGTGGCTGGCCGGATGCCGCGTCCCGGCCACGCGCATCAGTCACGTTCTCGATCTGGTGCGTGGGCATGCCGCCAGCATGGGCCTGTCCGCCGCCCGACTGAACGCCATCGTGACGTCGACGAACAACTTTCCGACCGGGGCCGGCCTCGCCTCGTCGGCATCCGGCTTCGCCGCCCTCGCGGTTGCCGCGTCCGGCGCCGCCGGCCTCACCCTGGCCGACCGGGAACTGTCGATCCTGGCCCGGCGCGGCTCGGGCTCGGCCGCCCGCTCGATCTTCGGCGGCTTCGCCGAGATGCACGCCGGCACCGCCGCCGACGGATCGGACGCCTACGCGGAAGAGCTGCTCGACCGGGCGGGCTGGCCGCTGGCGGTCGTCGTGGCGATCACCGAGCACGGCGAGAAATCGATAAATTCCACTATCGGCATGAACGAGAGCAAGGCCTCCTCGCCGTTCTACCAGGCCTGGCGTGACTCGGCCGACGACGACCTCAACGAGATGCGCTCCGCCATCCGTGACCGCGATTTCGCCCGGCTCGGGCAGCTCTCCGAGTACAACTGCCTCAAACTGCACGCCCTGATGCTCACGACCCGACCCGCACTGATCTATTGGAACGCCGCGACCGTCGCCGCGATGCACGCCGTGGCGGGTCTTCGCGCCCAGGGCGTGCCGGCCTATTTCACCATCGACGCCGGGCCGCAAGTCAAGGTGCTCTGCCTGCCCGGCGACGCCGCCGCGGTTCAGCGGGCGATGGTGCTCGTGCCCGGCGTGCTCGAGGCGCGCATCAGCGCGCTCGGCCCGGCCGCCTGCCGGCTGGAATGACCATGGCGACGACTCTGCCGACGCCTCCGCCGAAGCCGACGATCCGGGCGTCCGCGCCCGGCAAGCTCTTCCTGCTGGGCGAGTACGCCGTGCTCGAGGGCGCGCCGGCCCTGCTCACCTCCGTCGACCGACGCGCAGAGGTGACGGTCGACGAGTCACCCACGGGCTCCTGGCAGGTCAGCGCGTCCAATTTGGGCATCCGGAACCTGGTGTTGGGCACGGATGGCGCCCTCCCGGCCGGGCTCACCGACCAGCAGCGCGACCACCTCCGCGTCTTCGACCAGGTGCGCGTCGCCGTGCAGGCCGCTGCGCTGCAGGCGCGGGTGCTGCCGCAGAGTCAGGCCCCGCTCGCCATCACCATCGACAGCAGCGCGCTGTCCCGGGGCGGCCACAAGCTCGGCCTCGGTTCCAGCGCCGCCACCGCTGCCGGCCTGACCGACGCCCTGGCCCGCGCCCTGGGCCTGACGCTCGACCGGGACGAGCTGTTCCGCCTGGCCCACGCCGCCCACCGCAGCGCGCAGAACGGCGCCGGCAGCGGCGGAGACGTGGCCGCGAGCGTGCACGGCGGGTTGATCCGCTATGCCCCGGGTGCCGCAGTGGTGCCTCTGCGCTGGCCGGAGGAGCTCTGTATCTCGGCCGTCGTCACCGGCGAGGGTGCGCTGACCACCCGTCTGGTGGGCCGCGTGGCCGACTACGCCGCCGAGAACCCCGCCCGGCACCGGGCCGACCTCGACCGGCTGAAACACCTCGCCGAACAGGCCGAGGCGGCGCTGGCCAGCCCGGCCGATTTTCTGAGCCTCGCCTCCGACTACTTCGCGGCGCTCACCCAACTCGACGCGCATGCCCAGGCCGGCATCGTGAGCGAGCGACACCGTGAACTGCACGCCCTCGCCCGGCGCAAGGGCGGCATCTTCAAGACCAGCGGGGCCGGCGGCGGAGACGTCGGTCTGGCCTTTAGCTACGCTGGAGAACCCACCGAGCGACTCGCCAGGGCACTCGCCCGGGCCGGGGCCGCCATCGTCCCGCTCGGCTTCTTCGCCGCCGGCCTACAGGGAGGCACCGCGTCATGAGCCGGTCCCGCATCCCCCGCTTCTACCAGTTGTCGGTCAGTGAACGCATCGCGCTCCTCCGGCAACGTGGTGTCCTGTCGACGGATGCCGCCGCGCACCTCGCAGACGGAACGTCCGCCCTCGACGTGGAGGCCGCCGACCGGTTGATCGAGAACGTGATCGGCGTCTTCTCAATGCCGATGGGACTCGGCCTGAACTTCCGGATCAACGGCCGGGACCACCTGGTGCCGATGGTGGTCGAAGAGCCCTCGATCGTCGCCGCGGTCAGCTCCGCGGCCCGGCTGGTGCGCCAGGCCGGCGGGTTCACGAGCGTCGCCGACGAGCCGCTGCTGATCGGCCAGATCCAGGTCGTCGACCTTATCGACCCCGAGCGCGCCCGGGCTGACCTGCTCGCGCGCGGCGACGAGCTCGTGGCGTTGGCCGACAGCGGGCATCCGAAAATGGTGGCGCGCGGCGGCGGCGCCCGCGGCATCGAGGTCTTCCTGCGCGGTGCGACGGCGCAGAACGGCGAACTGCTCGTCGTGCACCTGCTGGTCGACACCCGCGATGCGATGGGCGCCAATCTCGTCAACTCGATGTGCGAACGGCTCGCCCCACTGGTCGAGGAGATCAGCGGCGGCCGCGTGTTCCTGCGCATCCTCTCCAACCTCACCGACCGGGCCCTGGTGCGCGCCCGTGCCGTGATCCCGCACGCGCTGCTCGAGACCGCCGACTTCCCCGGCGAACGCGTGCGCGACGGTATCGTGCTCGCAAACGAGTTCGCGGCCATGGATCCCTACCGGGCCACCACGCACAACAAGGGCATCATGAACGGCATCGACGCCGTCGCCCTCGCCACCGGCAACGACTGGCGGGCGATCGAGGCGGCGGCCCACGCCTACGCCGGCCGCGGCGACGGCTACGGCCCGCTCACCACCTGGAGCGTGAACGACGCCGGCGATCTCGTCGGCGAACTGACCATCCCGTTGAAGGTCGGCACGGTCGGCGGCCAGGTGGAGTCGAACCCGGCCGTACGGCTCGCTCACACGATCCTCGGGGTGTCTTCAGCGCCCGAGCTGGCCGAGGTGATGGCCGCCGTGGGGCTGGCCCAAAATCTCGCCGCCCTCAAGGCCCTGTCGACCAACGGCATCCAGCACGGCCATATGCGCCTGCACGCGCGGGCCGTGGCGGCTGCCGCCGGCGCCAGTGGAGCCCGGTTCGAGGAGGTCGTCGAGAGGCTCATTGCCGACGGCGAGATCAAGGTGTGGAAGGCGCGCCAGATCATGCAGGCCCTCGAAGAGAGCAGTGACGGCGACCGGGTTATTGAGCCGGCCGCGCCGGATGCCGGGTACGGCACCGCCGCCGTCGTCGCCTTGCCCGCGGCTCACCCCGCACCCACGGCCACCCTTACGCCCAGCGCTTCCGCCACGTGCGCTGCTGCCCTCACCCCCGGCGCCCCCGGCCCGGATGCCCACCTCGGCTACGGTAAAATCATCCTGATGGGCGAGCATTCCGTCGTCTACGGCTACCACGCGATCGCCGCGCCGATCGGTCTGTCGGTGCGCGCGCAGGTCACCCGCCAGGCGTCGCTCCGCGAACCGGTCATCGCCGACCGGGACGTCGACGGCTCGGTGCGCGAACCGATCCGAGCAGACCTCTCGCACCGGGTGGCGGCGCTGATCGTCACCCGGCTCGGCGTGCCCGACGCCGGCCTTCGGGTCGACGTGTTCTCTCACCTGCCGCGCGCCAGCGGCCTGGGTGCCTCCGCCGCGTTCGCGGTAGCGTTGATCCGCGCCGTCGCCGACAGCTTCCAGCTCACGATCAGCGACGCCGAGGTCTCGAGCCTCGCCTTCGAGTGCGAACAGATCGTGCATGGCACCCCGTCGGGCATCGACAACACCGTCGCCACCTTCGGCCGGTCGGTTCTTTTCCAGAGATCGGATGCCCCGGGCGGCCACACGATCCGCGACATCTTCACTCCCCACCCGATCCCCATCGTCATCGGGCTGTCCGGGGTGGAGTCGCTGACGAAGCAGACCGTGGGCCTCGTGCGCAGCGCCTGGCAGCGCAACCCCGCGCGCTACGACGCGATCTTCAGCCAGATCGACGGGCTGGTGTTGGCCGGGGTAGACGCGCTCCGCCGCGGCGACATCGCCGAGCTCGGCGAACTGATGAACATCAATCAGGGACTGCTCAACGCGCTACAGGTGTCGAGCCCGGAGATCGAGTCACTCGTGGCAATCGCCCGCCGCGCCGGCGCCCTCGGAGCGAAGCTGACCGGTGGCGGGGGCGGCGGCGCCATGATCGCTATCGCCGAACCTGGCGGCACCGAACCGATCATCACCGCGATGCGCAGCGCCGGCTACACGACTTACCTCACCGAGATTCGCTGAGCACCCGAAATTCGAACCTGTATTTGAGGTATTCGGAGCTGGGCATCTTGCCATTCCCGACAGCGATAAAAGGCGATTATGGCAGTCGTCCACAGGTTTCACGCGTAGTTATCCACACCGGGCGTTCCAGTAATTATGCGGGCAAAAGCCACATTTCACTCTGCTGTCCACAGGGTTATCCACAAGGCTGTGGATAGACGTATCTTCGACGTCTGCCAGGCCTGCCTGCCCGCCTCGCGGCGCAGGTCTCAATCGGCGGCCCTACGGCGGGCCCACGCGCCCCGGCCACAGGTCGACACCCAAACCGTTCTCCAGACGGGCCACGGTCGCCAGGTCCGGCCAGGACCGCCCGTGCAGCACCGAGAGCAGTGTCGTGTGGTCGAGCCCGGCATCGCGCGCCGCGGCGCGCACGCTCCGCTCGCCGATTGCGGCCTGCACGTTCACCGCGAACTGACGGGCCACCTCGCCGACGGCGCCCGCCGACGGCACGTCGGGCCACCCCACCACGAGGTCACGGGGAGCAGGTCGCGCCGGTCTGGACATAGCCCGAGCGTAGACGACGGATGTCCCCCTCGGATCGCCCACCCCAACCCGTCAGTCGAATCCACGGTGGTCGGGCTGGTCGAGACCCGGTGAGCCGCTCTCTGAACTTGTGAACAAACCTTCGAGATAAACTCTGAATCGAGTCTCTAAATACTGACAGACTCTCGACTCTGTGTTCGCTTTGAGGTATTCTCGTATCATGATCAATCTCGCGGATGACCTCAGGCAAGCGGCCGATGCCGTCGCCCTGCTGGGTTCCTCGAGTGCCGATTATGAGGCGCTGGCTGATGCCGCGGTATTGTCCGGTCAGAAGCAGATCGCGGCGGCTCGCCGCCTGCTCGACACCCGCGCCGCGTGGATGGCCGGCACCATCGCCCGGCGGTCCCGGCCGGAGTTGGGCCACTCCGGGTTGGCGGCGCAGCAGGGGTTTCTCTCGCCGGAGGCCCTCATCCAGAAGTGGACCGGCTCCTCGAAGGGCGACGCCTACAAAATGGTCGCCGTCGGCACCATGATGGCTGATGCCGAAGCAGCCGAGAAGCAGGTCGAGGCGGCGCTCTCCTCGCCCGACGCGGATGCCGCCGAGGTCGCCGAGTTCGAGGCGAAGGTGCCGTGGCAGGCGCCGATCGCCCGGGCCGTCACCGCCGGCACCCTCTCCGTCGACGCGGCCGAGTCGATCCGCTCAGGGCTCGGCCAGATCGACGCCGCGGTCACCGCCGAGAAGCTCGGTGCGGCACTCGAAGCGCTACTCACCGAGGCGTCGTCACTGAATGCCGACGAGGTCTTCAAACGGGCGAGACGGATGCGCGACCGGCTCGATGAGGCCGGCATCGCCGCCCGCGAGAAGCAGGCCTACGACGACCGCTACCTGCGGGTCTACCGGCTGGGCAACGGCGACGTACGACTCAGCGGGCTGTTCGCGCCCGAAGATGGCGAGTTCGTGCTCTCCACCTTCGACTGAGCAGGTCAACGAACACGGGCCGGCCGAACCCGCCGCTCACGGGCAGATCGAGGGCAGCCCTTTCCCCATCTCCCAGGAAACCATCGACCGGCTGCTCTGCGACGCCGGCACCCGCGGCATCAAATTCGACGACAACGGCCAGATCATCAACGTCGGCCGCGACGAACGACTCTTCACCGAGAAACAGCGCGCCGCGATGGCTGTGCGTGACGGCGGATGCCTCTGAATCGACTGCGACAGATCACCGGCCTGGAGCGAAGCCCACCACACCAACGAGTGGTCGAAAGGCAACGGCTACACCGACCTCGCCGACGGGGTACTCCTCTGTCATCCCCACCATCTGCTGCTGCACAACCAGCATTGGACGATCAGCCGCACCGGAACTCAGCATTGGTTGCGGCCACCGGTGGAGGTTGACCCGAAGCGGACACTGATCGCTCTGCCGAGCAAGCGGGCGAACCTGTAGGGCGGGACGGGTCGCCGGGTCTCGACGGGCTCGACCACCGGAGCTGAAACTACCGGAACGACACAAGGCCCCCAATCTCTCGGGGGCCTTTCTGTCCGAATGGGTGGACGGCAATCAACCCATCGTGTTCGCTGTGGGTAGATTGCAAAACTCAAAACTTCGGCCTGACCCCGTGTGCTGGTTACGTAGTTCCTCGCGATTCTTCTAAATGATCTTGCCGATCCTCTGGCGTTCGACGAAAATCTTCTGAAAATTCATGGAATCGAGGGACACGCCTCCGCTGGCTCCACCGCGCTGTAGCGCCCGCGAGCGCCACGAAAGCTAGCCTTCCTGAACCGCCTACACCCGTGTGTGGTGTGGTGCAGTTTCTGGTCATCGACGATGTCTTTCCCGTCGCGCAGTGACCGGGCGAGGCGGTCGAGCTTGGCGACCACAAGCGTGTCCCCGGCCCGGCATGCAGCCAGCGCTTCTCGTAGTCCTGGCCGCGCCCGGTTCGTGCCGGTCACCCTTGATCGGTGAACGTCCGGCTATCGGGCACCCGGTAGATATAGATCCAGCACATACGTCGGCGACGGACGTCCCAACAGCGAATGCTGGAATGGATGTGCGCCAACTCACCGGTGACGACCTGGAACTCATTGCGAGAGCGGAAGAGGCAATTGATGCCAACGCGGACGTTGAAGGCGGGGTACACACAGTCGGGGCTGCCGTTTGTGATGCCACGGGACATATCCACGTCGGCGTCAACGTTTATCATTTCACGGGTGGCTCCTGCGCTGAGCTCGTCGCGCTGGGATCAGCACGAACCTCCGGAGCGCGCGAGCTCACGGCGATTGTCGCCGTGGGCGACAGTGGGCTTGGCGTGAAAACCCCGTGCGGCCGCGATCGCCAAGTTCTTGCCGAAGAGAAAGCGACAGCTGATGCGGCGAGCTCGGTTGCTGGCTAGTTCGACCATGAGTTGTCACGGGACGGCCGGGTGCCTCACGAACGGATAGCTTCCCATAACGCCGTTGACAGTTCCTGATGAGGCAACCCGACCGAGCTGTGGTTCTGCGGCGTGGACCCGACCTTTTCACCTTGCTGCTGCGTGAGGAAGAATTAGTCTGTACAACCACGATCCGAGACACCAATGGGTCGTGGTGAGAATTGTGCCGCCGAGAGCTACCATTCCTCCCAGCACGATTCCCAGTGCTGATAATCCGAAATAGAAGGACAAGGCCGCACCTGCAAGTAGCACGGTGGACAGCAGGTAGGAAAACCGTCGTGGACTCGGCGTGGGGGGAAGCGCCGGAGCGCGAAACATATGGCGAACGACCAAGTTATAGACCAGATCGAGAATCATGCCACGGGGAAATAGTGCACCTGTGAGAGGAACGATTGCACCCAATCCAAGAATGATAGGCGACTGCAAAATCAATCCGAGAACGATCAAGACAGTGCCCACTGCCGGTGTGAATCGTAGGGGCCATGCGTAACAAGACTTGGCTTCATCATCGAGGCCTCCGAATCCCTGCTTATCCAGATTGGTCTTCGTTAGTTCTCTCAGTGCCGCCACCTTCGATTCCTTAATGCTGGCCATAGGCAACCCCATTTCGCAGACAGGGGCTATTCGTCTTTTCTTAAGACATCTCAATGTTCCTAGGATATCGAACCCATGCCTCCGGCCCGGCGATGAGTGTTCACTCCCACTCCCGGCACCTACATGGCAATCGACCGTGCCAGTGGCAAGCGCGTCACCAGACCCGTCACACCAGTGACCGTCACCATCCCGATGGATGCCGGAGCCCCAGCCGAACGGAATCAGGACCCCCGGTTGGCCGTGAAGCACCTCCAGAAGTTCGCCTTCAATTACCTCGCGGCGACCATCGCCGCCGTGTCATCGAACCTGCGGAAGATATTCGACTTCTTCGTGAAGACCGCCGAACGTGACAGCGGCGAAAGTCTCTCCCGAGAACGCCGACGCAAAGAAGCCACCGGAACACCGTTGAACAAACACAGCGCACTTCCCGCCCTGGCACCGCCGCAGTAACGGAAACCAACGCCAATTCCGAACGTCACCCCGCGCACCGAACGCTTCAGCTTGCCCACCAGCAGGCTGATTGGCGTTTAAAGCGCAAACCCCCGAGCGGCGAGCGTTAAAACGGCCACCGAACGCGCACTGAGTCGTTAAAAGAAGAAGGCCGGCCGAGCATTTCTGCTCAACCGACCTGTCCACTTGGATTTCATGACAACCATTCCTGGATTTCCTGAAACACCCACTGTGCGCGAGGGGGGACTTGAACCCCCACGTCCTTTCGAACACTGGCACCTGAAGCCAGCGCGTCTGCCAATTCCGCCACTCGCGCGAACTTAGGCAGATTAGCACTTTCCGAGGGCACAACGCCATTCGAGACAGGCAGGCCGCGCGAACACAGGTCTGCGCGGCGTGCCGAACATCCTGAACACGCGCCCGATATGCGCCCGACATGGTGACCCGGACTGGCTCCCGTAGGATGACAACCCTCACCGGGTATTGCCCGGCGGGTGAGTTAACACTTGAGACAAGTAACATGCTCATAGCCGAAAGGATCGGATCGGGAGACCTGTGGGCATTCTGGATAGTTTTGAAAAGGGTCTCGAACGCGCCGTCAACGGTGCGTTCGCCAAGACCTTCAGGTCGGGGCTGCAACCGGTTGAAATCACCTCAGCACTGCGTCGCGAACTCGACACAAAAGCAGCGGTCGTGTCCCGCGATCGCATTCTCGCGCCCAATCGCTTTACGGTGCGAATGAGCCATGCCGACTTCCAGCGCATGTCCGCCCTTGGCCAGACCCTCCTAGACGAACTCACCGAACTCGTGCAGCTGCACGGCCGCGAGCAGCGTTACCAGTTCGCCGGCGGCGTCTCGATCACCCTGTCCGCGGATCGCGGCCTCAGTGAGGGCATGGTCCAGATCGACTCCAGCACGATCAAGGGCAGCGTCTCCTGGATCCCCGTGGTCGAGGTCAACGGCAAGCGCTATCCCCTGACGCAGTCGCACACCGTCATCGGCCGCGGGAGCGACGCCGACATCACCATCGACGACTCCGGCACCTCTCGCCGGCATGTCGAGATCCTCTGGGACGGCTCCCGTGCCCAGGTGCGCGACCTCGGCTCGACAAACGGCTCCCAGCTCAACGGTTCACCGGTCACGCAGGCCATCCTCGAGCCCGATTCAGTCGTCACCATCGGCCGCACCCGCATCGTCTTCCGGGTCATCGCGCAGGCATCCTCTTCCGAGCCGGTGACCGAGCGTCACCGCGACGGCGGCCGCGAACGTCACGACATGGACGGATTCTGGGGACCCACCGCATGAGCGTCAGCGAGCTCACCCTGCTGGTGCTGCGCCTCGGCTTCCTGCTGGTGCTCTGGCTCTTCATCTTCGGCATCGTCTATGCCCTGCGCAGCGACCTGTTCGGCCAGCGCGCCCGCAAGATGCAGGCGGATGTCACTGGCTCGGCCGGCGCGCCCGCCGCGTTCCCGAGCGCCACGCCCGTGCCGAGCGCCACCCAGCCTCCCGCCGCCGCGGCCTCCGCGCCGACGGAGCAGTTCACGGCTCGGCCTGGCCCGGCGTTCACCGCCGTGGACGACAAGGCCACCAGCCAGAACGCGACCCGCCTCGTGATCACCTCCGGCCCGAAGTCCGGCACTGAGTTCCCGCTCACCGGCGACTCGATCACGATCGGGCGGTCGGGCGACTCGAGCCTCGTCATCCGTGACGACTACACGTCTACCCACCACGCGCGTCTGATGCTCTGGCATGACAAGTGGATGATCCAGGATCTCGATTCAACCAACGGCACCTTCCTGGATGGCAACCGTTTGGCCGTGCCGACCCCGGTCCCCCTGAACACCACCGTCAAGATCGGCGCAACCAGCTTCGAGCTTCGGCGGTAGCTGCATGGCGACAGTCAGTCACAGCGCGGCCGCGTCCCACGTTGGAAAGATTCGGTCCAACAACCAGGACTCCGGCTATTCCGGGCGCCATCTCTTCCTGGTTGCCGACGGCATGGGCGGGCACGCCGGCGGCGACGTCGCTTCGGCGATCGCCACCAAACGCATCATGGATGCTGACCGGGACTTCCAGTCCCCGCAAGACGCCGAGTTCGCCCTGCAGGCGGCGCTGATCGCCGCGAATTCGCAGCTCGCCGAGACCGTGTTCGAGCACGCCGAACTCACCGGCATGGGCACCACCGTCAGCGCGCTGATCGTGCTGGAAGACGAGGTGGCGATCGCGCACATCGGTGACTCGCGCATCTACCTGCTCCGCGAGGGCGAACTCTCCCAGATCACCATCGACCACACCTTCGTACAGCGGCTCGTCGACAGTGGCCGCATCACCGAGGCGGAAGCCATGGTGCATCCGCGCCGCTCGGTGCTCATGCGCGTGCTGGGCGACGTCGAATCGGCGCCGGAGATCGACACCTCCATCCTTGCGACCTTCCCCGGTGACCGCTGGCTGATCTGCTCCGACGGGCTCAGCGGCGTGGTCTCTAATTCGGGCATCGCCGCGGCCCTGCTCAGCCCACTTGACGCCCAGGGCGTGGCCGATCGCCTGGTCAAGGAAAGCCTCGACGGCGGAGCCCCTGACAACGTCACCATCGTCGTCGTCGACATCGGCTCACCCGCCGAACGCATCGACATGCCCACCGTGGTTGGGTCGGCATCCGCTCCCCTCGCCTTCGGCGAGGAGCCCACCCGCGGCCGGGCGCTGCGCATGTCGAGCTTGCGCCTGCACCCCGTGCGTGAAACGCACTTCGAGCCTGACTCCCAGGACTATCTCTCGGAGCTGATCGAGGAAGACAATCGCCGGGCCCGCCGCCGCAAGATCACCTGGCTGGTCGGCATCATCCTGCTGATTCTGGCCATCGTCGGCGCCGGCTTCCTCGGCTACCGGTGGACCCAGTCCCGTTACTACGTGGGGGTGGAAGGCAGCACGGTCGCCATCTTCCAGGGCGTGCAGCAGGACCTCGGCCCCCTCTCCCTGTCCTCCGTCTTCGAGGACACCGACCTGGAGCTGTCCGAACTGCGGGTCTACGACCGGCAGCAGGTCGAAAAAACCATCAGCGCAACCTCCCTCGCGGATGCGTTGCTCATCGTCGAACGGCTCCAAGATGCCAGCGTCCAGTAACCGGTCCACGACGACGGATGCGCCTGCGCGCCCGCCCCGCACAGGTCGCGTGCGCCGACTGCACCTGCCCCAGAAGCTGCGCAACCTCGAGTTGGTCCTGCTGCTCATCGCCTGCGGCATCAACGCGGCCACCGTTGTGCTCGTGCAGCTCGGCGCGCTCGGCCGAATCGACACGACACTGGTGCTGCTCGGCGCCGGCCTGTCGGTGCTGGTTCTGGCCATGCACGTGGTGCTGCGCGTCGTGGCCCGCGAGGCCGACCCGTTCATCCTGCCCATCGCCACCCTGCTCAACGGCCTCGGCATCGCCATGATCTACCGCATCGACCTGGCCAACGAAGAGTCCGGCTGGGCCAGCGCCTCCGTACGCCAGACCGTGTGGAGCGCCCTGGCCATCGGCTGCGCGATCGCGGTCATCCTGATCATCCGCAACCACCGGGTGCTGTTCCGCTACACCTACATCGCCGGGTTCGTCGGTGTGGCACTGTTGCTGCTCCCGCTCGTTCCCGGCCTCGGTCGCGAGGTCAGCGGGGCGCGCGTCTGGATCGGCGTCGGATCCTTCGCCACCTTCCAGCCGGGCGAGATCGCGAAGATCGCCCTGGCCGTCTTCTTCGCCGGCTACCTCGTGCGCAACCGCGACAGCCTCTCCATGGTGGGCAAGAAATTTCTTGGCATGCGTTTCCCGCGCCTGCGCGACCTCGGCCCGATCCTTGTCGTCTGGGCGCTGTCCATGTCCGTGATCATCTTCCAGCGCGACCTCGGAACCGCCCTGCTCTACTTCGGTCTATTCCTGGTCATGCTCTACCTGGCCACCGGCCGCCTCAGCTGGGTGCTGTTGGGCATGTCCCTCTTCCTCGGCGGTGCCCTCATCGCCAGCCAGACCCTGGACTACGTCAACGGCCGGTTCCAGAACTGGCTCGACGCCCTCAACCCGGATGTCTACGGGGCCGACGGCGGCAGCTACCAGCTGGTGCAGGGGCTCTTCGGTCTCGCCAAAGGCGGGCTCATCGGCACGGGCCTGGGCCAGGGGCGTCCAGAGATCACCCCCGTCCCCCAAAGCGACTACATCATCGCCAGCCTCGGCGAGGAACTCGGCCTGGCCGGCATCTTTGCGATCCTCGCGCTCTACCTGCTCCTCGTCGCGCGCGGCTTCCGCATCGGCTTCGCCGGCAATGACGACTTCGGCAAGCTGCTCGGCGTGGGTCTCTCCTTCGTCATCGCCCTGCAGTGCTTCATCGTGATCGGCGGCGTCACCCGTGTGATTCCCCTCACCGGTCTGACCACACCCTTCCTCGCCGCCGGCGGGTCCTCCCTCGTCGCGAACTGGATCATCGTGGCCCTGCTCCTGCGCCTGTCCGACACGGTGCGCAACCAACCCAGGCTGGTGGTCTGATGAATCGTGAACTCAAACGAGTGAGCATCGTGGTCATGCTCATGTTCGTGGCCCTGCTCGTCTCCACGACAATCGTGCAGGTCTTCCAGGCAGACAGCCTGTCCGCGGATGCCCGCAACACCCGCACGCTCTACGACAGCTACTCCGTCGAACGCGGTCCGATCCTCGTCGCGGGCGAGCCGATCGCCCAGTCGATGCCCGCCGACGATGAATACAAGTTTCAGCGCACCTACAGCAACGGGCCGCTCTACGCCCCGATCACCGGGTTCATTCCGCTCAACGGTGCGCCCACCGGGCTGGAGCATTCCCTTAACGGCGAACTCAGCGGAACGTCCGACGCCCAGTTCTTCGACAAGATGAACGCCCTGATCACCGGCCAGAACCCCAAGGGGGCTTCTGTGGAGGTCACGATCGACCCGGTCGCGCAGCAGGCCGCCTGGGATGCCCTCGGCGACCTCACCGGCTCCGTCGTCGTCTCCGAGCCGGCGACCGGTCGCATCCTCGCCCTGGTCTCCAAGCCCAGCTACGACCCGAACCTGCTCACCGTGCACGACAACCAGCAGGTCACCGACAACTATCAGTCGCTGCTGAACGACGACGGTAACCCGCTGCTCAGCCGCGCCACCAAAACCCTCAACCCACCCGGCTCGGTGTTCAAGCTGGTCGTGATGACGGCCGCCTTGGAATCGGGCAAGTTCACCCCGGAGAGCACCTTCCCGAACCCGCCCACGTACCAGCTGCCCGGCTCGTCGGCGGTCGTCATCAACTCCGGCGGCGGCACCTGCGGCGGAGGGGACACCGTCACTCTCGCCACCGCCCTGCGTCTCTCCTGCAACATTCCACTGGCCGAACTAGGTCTGCAGCTGGGCAACAAGGCCATTCGCGACACGGCCGAGAAGTTCGGCTTCAACAGCGACTATTCGATCCCCCTCGACGTGTCTCAAAGCGTGTACCCCACGGTTCTCGACGACGCCCAGACCGCACTCTCGGCCTTCGGCCAGACGGATGTCCGTGCGACGGCCCTGCAGATGGCGATGGTTTCAGCCGCGATCGCCAACGGCGGCCAGCTGATGACGCCCAACCTCGTCGACAAGGTGACCGCACCGGACCTGAGTCCGATTCAGGTCTTCGAGCCGGAAGCAATGAAACGGGTGATGAGCGCCGAAACGGCGGCAACACTGAACCAAATGATGGTCAACGGAGTCCAGGATGGCGCCGCCAGCAATGCAAGAATAGACGGGGTTAAGGTGGCAGGTAAAACGGGCACGGCGGAGAACGCCGAGGACGAGCCTTACACCCTGTGGTTCACCGGATTCGCTCCTGCGGAGGATCCGAAATATGCGATCACCGTTCTCGTTGAAAATGGCGGGGGACTTGGCCAGACAGGGTACGGCAATCTGCTTGCCGCACCTATTGCAAAGGAAGTACTAGAGGCGGTGCTGAACAAATGAGACCCACATCAGGGCTCACCTTCGGGGGACGATACGAGCTGCAGTCCCGGATCGCCATTGGCGGGATGGGCGAGGTTTGGAAGTCGATCGACCTCGTAATCGGTCGCACGGTCGCCATCAAGATTCTCAAGGACGAGTACCTCGGTGACCCTGGGTTCCTCGAGCGGTTCCGCGCCGAGGCCCGTCACGCCGCGCTCGTCAACCACGAAGGCATCGCCAACGTGTTCGACTACGGCGAAGAAGACGGCAGCGCCTTCCTCGTGATGGAACTCGTACCCGGTGAAGCACTGTCCACCATCCTCGAGCGCGAGCATGTCCTCCCCGCGGACAAGGTGCTGGACATCGTCTCCCAGACGGCCGCCGCACTTCACGCCGCGCACGCCGCCGGACTCGTGCACCGCGACATCAAGCCGGGCAACCTGTTGATCACGCCCGAAGGCCGCGTCAAGATCACCGACTTCGGCATTGCCCGCATCGCCGACCAGGTGCCGCTTACCGCGACTGGCCAGGTCATGGGCACCGTGCAGTACCTCTCACCCGAGCAGGCCAGCGGCCGCTCCGCCTCGCCGACCACCGACATCTACTCGCTCGGCATCGTCGCTTACGAAAGCCTCGCCGGCCGCAGGCCGTTCACGGGCGAGTCCCAGGTCGCGATCGCCATGGCGCAGATCAATGAGACCGCCCCCGACCTGCCCGACACGGTGTCGGAGCCGGTGCGCAACCTGGTGATCTCCTGCCTGGCCAAGAACCCCGCGGACCGTCCGGCCTCGGCCGCGCACCTGTCCCGTGCCGCCGCAGCCCTCCGCCGCGGCGACATCGCGGCCGCTGCGGCATCCGTGCCTGCCATCATGAACGGCGTCACGCCCACCTCCGCGACCATGTTGATGCCCGGCGCCGGCGGAATGCAGGCCACGACCGTGCTGCCCACCGGAGCGCCCGCGACGCGTGCCTCCGCGACGGCGGAACCCGAGGAAAAGAAGCGCAGCCCGTGGACCTGGCCGCTGATCGGCCTGATCGGCCTGCTCGCGCTCGTACTCACCGGCACCCTGATCGCCCTGTTCACACAGGACAACACGACGCCGGTGGAGACGCCGACCACGTCGGCACCGGCATCGGTGACTCCGTCCCCGAGCAAAACGCCCACCCCCTCGGCGACCCCCGCGCCATCGCCGACCCCAACGAGCAACACCGTCGAAGTCAGTCTGGCCGACTACCAGGGACTGACCAGCACGGAGGCGCGCGACAAGCTGTCCGGGCTGGGATTCGTAGCGGATGTCCAAGCCGGCAACGCGGCCACCACCCCGGAGCAGATCGCCGACACCGTCTACGACGTGAACCCCACCGGCCCGGTGACGAAGGGTTCCACGATCACGGTCACGGTCTACGCCCCCGCCGTCACCCCCGACGAACCGACCGCGGCGCCCACCGTCGCCCCCGCCTCGGTCGCCGCCGGAGCAGAGGCCACGGTCACCTGGGCTGCACAGTCCTGCCCAAGCGGCCAGACCCTCTCCGGCTATGAGGTCGTGGCCGACGGCGACGCCGTCTCCCCCGGCCCGATCAGCCCGGACGCCACCTCTACGAAGATCACCGCGGGTCCCGACGCCGGCACCTTCACGGTCAAGTTCCGCTACATCTGCGGCCAGGTCGCATCGGCCTACTCGAAGTCCAGCACACCTGTCACCGTCACCCCGGCGGCGTAGCGGAGGCTCAGGAAGGTACGGCTAAAATACGGTGAACTGTGTGCGCGAGCTGGGAGTAATGCTTTGACTGATGAAGGCCGTCTGCTCGCCGGTCGTTACCGGGTGGGTGCGCTCCTCGGGCGAGGTGGAATGTCCGATGTGCACATCGGCACCGATTCCCGGCTCGGCCGCACGGTCGCGATCAAGCTGCTCAAGTCATCGCTTGCCGCCGACCCGGCATTCCGCACCCGCTTCCGCCAGGAGGCGCAGGCGGCCGCCCGTATGGCTCACCCCACCATCGTGCGCGTCTTCGACGCGGGCGAGGAGTCTGTCTCCGAGATCGGCGGCCACGAATCGCAGATCCCGTTCATCGTGATGGAATACGTCGACGGTCGACTGCTCAAGGACATCATCCGCGAGGGCGCGGTTCAGCCCGACGAGGCCGTTCGCATCATCGTCGGCGTTCTGACAGCCCTCGAATACTCTCATCGCGCGGGCGTCGTGCACCGCGATATCAAGCCCGGCAACATCATGATCACCAAGACAGGTCAGGTCAAGGTGATGGACTTCGGCATTGCCCGGGCCATCTCCGACTCCTCGACGACCGTGGCGCAGACCACGGCGATCCTGGGCACCGCCTCCTATTTCTCCCCCGAGCAGGCCAAGGGTGAATCGGTGGATGCCCGCACCGACCTCTACTCCACGGGCGTGGTCCTGTTCGAGATGCTCGCCGGTCGCCCTCCATTCCGCGGTGACTCCGCCGTGGCCGTCGCCTACCAGCACGTCAGCGAAGCCCCGGTCGAACCGAGCTCGATCAACTCCCGGGTGTCCCCCGCACTCGACGCCGTCGTGCTGCATTCCCTGGCGAAGGACCGTTTCACGCGCTACCAGAGTGCCGTGGAGTTCCGCACCGACGTCGAGCTGGCCGGGTCAGGGCAGATTCCGGAGTACCACACGTCCGATGACTCCAGCGGCGGGCTGTTCGCTGCTGCCCCGCTGGCGGCTTCCGGCTCCGAGCTCGCGCTCAAGCAGCTCACCGAAGACGAAACCATGGTGCGCACACAGCGCCGCCCACCCGTGATCTGGATCTGGGCCGGTATCCTCAGCGTCATCGTCATCGTGCTCTCCGTCATGATCTGGGCCTTCAGCCTCACGCCAAGCGTTGATCTGCCCGACAACTCGCGCCGGGTGCCGTCGCTCACCGGATTCAGCTATGAGAACGCCCAGAATTCACTTCTGGACCGTGACCTGGCCGCGATCCGGGCCGAGGAGGCCAGCGCCACGGTGCCCAAGGACCAGGTGATCCGCACAGACCCTCCGGCAGGCACGATCGCCCAGCCGACCGACCTGATCGAGGTTTATGTCTCCACCGGCGCCCAGCCGGTCGACGTTCCGGATGTCACCAACCTGCCCCTCGCCGACGCCCAGACCGCGGTGACGGACCTCGGCCTCACCGCGGGGTCGGTCACTCGGGAGAACTCTCCGACCATCGCCGCCGGTCTGGTGCTCCGAACCGACCCAGTCGCCGCGACGACGGAAAAAACCGGTGTCACGGTCGATTTCATCGTCTCCAGCGGCCTCGTAGCCCTCCCCGACCTCGAGGGTCAGCTCCTGAGCGCGGCGATCGATATGCTCGCCGCAGCCGACGTGCAGTTGTTCCCCATCCCCACACCCGATGAGACATGTCCCCAGCGGGATGGCTCGCCGGTGACCCAGCAGTCCCTCGCTCCGGGCGACGTGCCCCAGAAGTCCGAGGTTACGCTGGTCTACTGCACTGGCCCGGCTGCCGACTGAGTCCCGGCCCGGCGGCTGACTGCCTCAGCTGAGCTTCAGCAGGGGAGTGAGCCCCTGGGCCGTCTTCCGGGCGCCGGGCAGTCCGGCCAGAGCCAGCCAGTTGGCCACCATCAGGTAGCCGCCCTCGGTCAGCACCGACTCGGGGTGGAACTGCACACCCAAAATGGGGGCGCTCACGTGCCGGAGCCCCATGATCACGCCGCCCTGCGTGCGTGAGGTGACGATCAGGTCGCTCGGCACGGTGCCGTCGACGACGGCGAGCGAGTGATACCGCGTCGCCGAGAACGGCTGCGGCACGCCGGCGTAGAAGTCGCTGCCGTCGTGCGTGATCAGGCTGGTCTTGCCGTGCATGAGTTCTTCGGCGTTGGTGACCGTGGCCCCGAAGGCCTCGGCAATCGCCTGGTGCCCCAGGCAGACGCCGAACAGGGGCTGCCCGGAACCGAGGGCGGCGCGCACGATCGGTACGGAGACGCCGGCGTCGGACGGCTTGCCGGGACCGGGTGAGATGAGCACGCCGTCAAATTCCGCGATGCGGGCCGCGGCCTCCTCCGGCTCGAAGGCATCGTTGCGCAGCACGACCGTTTCGGCTCCGAGCTCCATCAGGTAGCCGTTGAGCGTGTAGACGAAACTGTCGTAGTTATCGATGACGAGGATGCGGGTCATGGGCTTCCTACCGTGACTTCCTGATTGTTGACAATGGAATCCACCCATGGGAACGCCCAGGTGGCAAGCACGAACAACATGGCTGTGAGCAACACGAACACCAGCACGATCCGGAGCCAGACCGGTCCGGGCAGAACCCGCCAGAGAGCAGCGTACATCCGAGCCTCCTAGCCCTGGGCCTGGGCCTGGGCCTGGGCATTGATAACGGTCGCGACTTCGGCCGGCGGGCCGGCAGATGTCGGTTGCCACGCCTCGAGAACACCGTACGCGATGATGCGCTCGGCCGTGGAGAGCAGGGGATTGCAGCTCGTGAGCGTGATGAACCGGTCGACGGGCGCCACATCCGGATTGTGCGGCACCGGCGCGATCACATCGACCGCGGTCGGGGCGACGTACTCGAGGTCGCGGAACCGGTAGGTGTAATAGCCGTCGGCGGTCTGAACGTAGATCGCGTCGCCCAGCTGGAGTTCGTTGATCAGGTGCATGCCACCGCCGTTAGCGCTGCGGTGCGCCGCCAGGGCGAAGTTGCCGACCTCACCGGGCATCTGGGTGTCGGGGTAGTGGCCGATCCCCGACCGGGAGCTGTTGAGCACATTGTTACCGATCCCCTCGGCGATGGACCGGTGATAGTCCGCCCCGAATCGCGGCACGTAGAGCACGGCGAAGGATTGGGCGCTGGGGGGAGCCTCACGGACGACCGGGTCACCGAAGTCGGCCGGGGCCGACTCCCCCGGGTCGGTTGTCTGCGGGGTATCCGCGGCCTGATCGCGACTGGACCGCTCGTCGTCAATCCAGGTCTGGCTGATCTCGGCCGCCGCCTTCGACTGCTGACCGGCCATAATCATGTCATTCCACCAGAGTTGCCAGCCCAGGAATGCGAGCACGAGAACGCCGGCCGTGATGAGCACCTCGCCGATGATCCCCACGGCACTGAGTCGCGGGCGACTCTTGTGGCGGGGGGCGTGGCGGGTCGCCTCTGCGGGAGGCTGATCTGCTCGCTCGGACATGGTCTCAATTCTAATCGGGGAGGTGGGTCCTCTCTGCCGGGCGCCTGCCGGTCGATCCAGCCAAAGACGCTAGAATCGCAGGCATGTCACGCTCGAATCCCCGCAGCAAGCCCGCCCGCACCGAGGTCGCCCGCTCCGGCGAGGCCGGTCCGAACGCCGTGTGGTTCAAGCCGGTGATGTTCGGTTTCATGCTCATCGGGCTGGCCTGGATCATCGTCTTCTACGTGAGCCAGGGAACGCTGCCCGTCGCTGGTTTCGGGTCGTGGAACATTCTGGTCGGTTTCGGGATCGCCTTCGTCGGCTTCCTGATGACCACCCGCTGGCGCTGATCCCGCCCTTATCCGGCCCGGTTGTCACACCTGTCGAGACCCCGTCCCGCACCCCCGCGACGGGATAATGACAACGGTGTAATTATCCCCATGTGGACAAACCTGTGGATAACTTTTCCGGGAGGCGACCGCGGCCGAACCGCTCGCTGAATCCCGGCACTGTGTCTCACATTGTGCACCTGCTAAGGTGCTGTGTGAAACCAAGCGGGGGCACCGGCCGAGACGCGGTCGAGACGTGTTTCCGCTGTGTGAGAAGAGGCGTAACTCATGAAAGCATCAGCAGAACTCGGCTCCAACCTTCAGTCCGTTCTCGTCGACCTGATCGAGCTGCACGTGCAAGGCAAGCAGGCGCACTGGAGCGTCGTGGGCAAGAACTTCCGGGACCTGCACCTCCAGCTCGACGAGATCATCGACGATGCCCGACTATTCACCGACCAGCTGGCCGAGCGGATGCGCGCGCTCGACGCCCTGCCGGACGGCCGAAGCGAGACGGTCACGGCGACCACCCACCTGCCCAAGTTCCCCGCCGGAGAGGTGGACACCTCGGAGACCGTCGGCCTGGTCACCGAACGCCTCGACGCGGCGGTCGACAACATCCGTGCCGTTCACGACGCGGTCGACGAGGAAGACCCGACGAGCGCCGACATCCTGCACGGCTTTATCGAGAAGCTGGAACAGTACGCCTGGATGGTCAGCGCCGAGAACCGCACCCCGCGCAAGGCGCCGGCCAAGGCCCCGACCAGGCCAGCCGGCAGGGCCTGAGACGGAAGCTGCGCCTCCTGTTTCACGCACCTGCACACGGAGCCTGGTGTGGTCGGTACCAAACCAGGAGGTCGGTTTGACGAGGATAGAAAGTCCGGGACCGACCTGGCTGACCGTGCCCGGGAAACGCACGGCGGAGTCCAGCCTGCGCGACGCCGCAACGGCTGCCTTCGCAGTGAACGGAGACGCGGGGCGGGCCCTGGAGCTCTCCCGCGCGCTCGGCGGCTCCGTTCCCCGACCAGGGTCAGGGCGAACGCTGCGCCTGCTTGAAACCCTGGCTTCCCTGGCCGCCGCGGACCTCACGGCCGCGCGGGTAGCCGAGGCGCACCTGGACGCCCTCGCCATCCTCGACCAGGCCGCCCTGCATCCGGCCGGGCTCGTCGCGGGGGGCAGCCCGGAACCGAGCTGGGGCGTCTTCGCCGCCGAGGCCGCGGGGTCTCGTCTCGAGGCGAGACCGGTCGGCGGCGCACGGTGGCGTCTCGACGGCACGAAACCCTGGTGCTCGCTCGCCGGCTCGCTCAGCCACGCCCTGGTCACGGCGAACACCGCGGCCACCACCCAGCGGCTGTTCGTGGTCGACCTGGCCGACCCCGGTATTACCGTCCGCACGGACACCTGGGTGAGCCGAGGGCTCCCCGCCGTGCCGAGCGGACCGGTCGAGTTCCGAGGCACTATGGCCCGGCCGGTCGGCGACGACGGCTGGTACCTCCGCAGACCGGGCTTCGCCTGGGGTGGGATCGGCGTCGCGGCCTGCTGGTGGGGTGGCGCCGTGGGTCTGGCCAGGCGGGTCTGGGAGTCCGTACTCGAGCGAGAGCCCGATCAGATCGCGCTCGCGCACCTGGGCGCCCTCGACCTCGCACTGACCGCCGCCGGGACCTCCCTGGCTGCCGCCGCGGCGGCGATCGACGCCGGGGACGCCGTCGGCGACCAGGGCGCACTCCTGGCAGCGCGGGTGCGCGGCCAGGTCGCGCGAACGGTCGACGAGGTGATCACCCGCACGGGCCACGCGCTCGGCCCCGCGCCGCTCGCCTTCGACGCTCGGCACGCCGGGCGCATCGCCGATCTGCAGCTCTACGTTCGCCAGCACCACGCCGAACGGGACGACGCGGCGCTCGGCCGCCGACTACGGGACGCCGGGGTATCCCCGTGGTGAGCTTCAGTCACACGGATGCTGGCACGGCCGAAACCGTGTGGACGGCGGTGCACGGTGATGCGGCCGGCGTGCAGGCACTGCGCATCGACGGATTGCGCCGACTCGTCGTGGTCGCGTCGCATCCCGACGACGAAACGCTCGGTGCCGGCGGGCTGATCGCCCGGGCCGGGGGAGCCGGAGTTCCGGTGACGGTTGTGGTGCTCACCAATGGTGAGGCCTCCCATCCCCGGTCCCGTACGCACGACCCCGGGCGGCTTGCGGAATTGCGCCGGGTTGAGGTGACGGCTGCCGTCACCGCCCTGGCGCCCACGGCCCTGGTGCGCCTGGTCGAGCTCCCCGACGGATCCCTCGCCGAGCGCCCGGAGGAGGCGTCCCGGGCGATTTCCGTCGAACTCGGGGCCGGCGGGCCGGGAACCTGGTTGGTCGCCCCCTGGAGCCTGGACGGCCATCCTGACCATGCGGCGGCGGCCGAGGCCGCCCGCCACGCGGCCCGCGGCCGAGGTGTCAGCCTCTTCGAATACCCGATTTGGGCCTGGCACTGGTCCACCCCGGGGGACCCGATCTGGTCGGACGGCGTGCTGCGAACCCTTGACCTGGCGCCCGAAGACCGTCGGCGTAAATCTAGGGCAATGGCTCTGCACATCAGTCAGGTGCAGCCGCTGTCCGAGCTGCCCGGCGACGAAGCGATCATCCAGGCGGCCTTCGGTGCGCACTTCGAACGCGAGTATGAGATTTTCATCGAGATCGAAACTGAGAAAGAGTCGGGGAATAGAGCGAGTCTGGCCGGGGATTTCTTCGAGGAGTTCTACGCCGGGAACCGTGACCCGTGGAGTTTCGAAACTCGCTGGTACGAGGAGCGCAAGCGGTCACTGACCCTGTCGGCGCTGCCTCGGAAACGCTACCGAGCGGCGCTGGAACTGGGCTGCTCGATCGGCATGCTGACGGCTGGTCTTGCCGACCGGTGCGACACTGTCGCCGCGGTCGACATCGCCGAGCAGCCGCTCCAAGTCGCCCGCGCCCGGCTGGTATCACGCCCCAGCGTCACTTTCGCACGGCTCACCCTGCCCACCGAGTGGCCGGAGGGCTCCTTCGATCTCATCGTGTTCTCCGAGGTCGGGTACTACTTCTCGGCGGAGGAATTGCGAGCGGTTCTCGGGCGATGCCGCGATAGCCTTGCTGCCGGTGGTGTGCTCGTGGCCTGCCACTGGCGGCATCCGGTGCCGGAATATCCACTGGCCGGCGACCAGGTGCACGCAGAGCTCGGCAGGCTGGCCGGGTTCGAGCGCACGGTTGAGCATCGGGAACGCGACTTCCTGCTCGAGGTGTTCGAAGCCGCGCCGGCTCGCTCGGTCGCACAACATGAAGGCCTGGTTCCGTGAGCGGCCGCGGCGCGATCGACAGAATCATCGTCGTGGTACCGGCCCGCAATGAGGAGGAGCTCCTGCCGAGATGCCTGTCGGCATTGGCCGTGGCCGTCGGAGAGGTCGGCGGGGTGGCCGGTCAGGCGCCGCCGGTCATCGACGTCGTGGTCGTGCTCGACCGGTGCAGCGATGGTACAGCCGACGTCGCCTCGGAGTGGCCGATATTCGCGAGCATCCAGACGAACGGTGGCGCCGTCGGCGTTGCCCGCCGCGCCGGGGTGCGGCACCTTGTGCCGACCTCTGACCGGTTCACCTCGGCGACGTGGATCGCGACGACGGATGCCGACTCCGCTGTGCCGCCGAACTGGCTGACCGTTCAGCTCGCATTCGCCCGCAACTCCATCGATCTCGTCCTCGGAACCGTGGTTCCCGACGAGGGGTTGTCCGACGGAGGCAGGGAACGGTGGGACGCCCAGCACCGCCTGGTCGAGGGCCACACCTATGTGCACGGTGCGAACCTCGGAGTGCGCGCCGACCGGTATTTGCACGCCGGAGAATTCGCGCGCGTCGACGGGCATGAGGACGTGCGGCTGGTCTCCGCCCTGCGTGGTCTCCGGGTGAGCGAGATTCGCACCGAACTGATCCCCGTTGTTACCTCCGGTCGCCTCGCCGGGCGCACTCCAGAAGGATTCGCCGGCTATCTGCGTGATCAGGCGGCCGAAGCCACTTCCTAGGGGAGTGAGTCCTCATCGTTTGGTTGTGTCGCTCCCGGAAGGTCGCGGGCTGACCGCACTGCGGGCACGCGTTCATCCCCGGCGGAGCGCCGTGCCCGGCGTCGAACCAATTCGACGGAGATTCTGGGTCAAACACCTGTTTCTCAGCCCAAACGGGCTGTTTAGCGAAGAATCTCCGTCGAATTCGTTCGGGCAGAGTAGCTGCAGGCCTCGGGCTCGACAGACACGGCGGTTGGGCCGCACGTACCGCCCGTACCGCGGTCCCCTGCGCGCCTGCGTCGGTATCGGGAACAACCTTCTCCGCCACCCTCCGCGAACCCACATTGCCCCGGGCAATCGGGGCTCACTCGGCGAGCTAGGTCAGGAACATCGCACCGCTGACGACCACCAGAAACGCCCCGAAAGTCGTTATCAGCACGGTCTGCAGCCGCTGCTGCTTGATGCGGCGGGTCTGCACGAAGATCAGCCCGACCACCGCACCAGCGATCAGACCGCCCACGTGCGCCTGCCAGGCCACATTCAGCCCCGGTAGGAATCCGATCACCAGGTTGATGCCGACCAAGATCAAAAGCTGGGTCGCGTTGCCGCCCAGGCGTCGCTGGATGATCAGGAACGCGCCCATCAGGCCGAAGATGGCGCCGGAGGCGCCGACAACGGGAATCCGGGGGTCGGACAGGAACAGGACGCCCAGGGATCCGGCGAGGCCGCTCAGCACGTACAGGGCGAGGAAACGGCCACGACCGAGCATTCCCTCAAGGATCTGACCGAAGATCCAGAGCGTGTACATGTTCAGCAGTACGTGGAAGATGGAGCCGTGCACGAGCACGCTCGTCAGCATGCGCCAGGGCTCAAAGCTCCCGGGAGAGGAGTAAACGCCCGCGTACCAGAGGAGGCTGGTGAAACCAGCACCCAGGATGAACTGCAGCAGGTATATCGCCAGTGTGACGCCGATGATCACTGTGGTCACCGGGTGCGAGGTGCTCTTCAGCCGGGTCAGGATGGCCGGCTTGGTGCGCGGGGCATTCCTGCGCTGTTCGTTCATGCACTCGGGGCAGATCACGCCGACGGCGCCCTGAGTCTGGCAGTCAGGGCAGATTGTGCGGCCGCAGCGCTGGCAGAGGATGTAACTCTGCCTGCCCGGATGCCGGTAGCAGAAGTTAGCGGCGGTTCCGGGCAGGCCTGTCATCGTAGGCGGAGCCTAGACCTGCTCGACGGTGACGCTCTCGATGACGACTTCGGTCTGCGGACGGTCGCGGCCGTCGGTGGGCACGGTCGCGAGCTTGGCGACGATCGCACGGGACTCCTCGTCTTCGACGGCACCGAAGATGGTGTGCTTGCCCTGCAGCCAAGTCGTCGGCACGACGGTGATGAAGAACTGCGAACCGTTGGTTCCGCGTCCGCCCTGGATACCGGCGTTCGCCATTGCGAGCACGTACGGCTGTGTGAAGTCGAGGTCCGAGTTGATTTCATCGTCGAACTGGTAGCCCGGTCCACCGGTGCCCTGGCCGAGCGGGTCGCCGGCCTGGATCATGAAGTCCTTGATGATGCGGTGGAAGACCGTACCGTCGTAGAGAGGTGCGTTGGAGGTTTGACCGGTGGCGGGGTGCTTCCACTCGATCTCGCCGGTTGCGAGACCGACGAAGTTCTTGACGGTCTTCGGCGCGTGATTGCCGAAGAGGTTGACCTTGATCGGTCCGAGGGTGGTATTGAGCGTTGCGACGGCGGTGTGCTTAGACATGGAGTCAATTCTTGCACAGCCGGATTAGTGGATTCCGATCAACACCGGCTCCACCCAGAGCCCTCCCAGACGATTGCGTGGCAAGATGGACAGTGTTCGCCACATGACATCGATGGAGGGTCCAGATGAGCCTGTCACGCAAGCGCCGCAAGGAACTTACTCGGCTGCGTAAGAGCGCAGACGAATTATGGAACAACCAGCAGGAAGTGCTCGAGCGTGCCAACGCCATTGCAAGAGAGGCCAGCCGCCAGGCCGGCATCCTCACCCGTGAGGAAGTAGCTCCGCGCGTGCGTGAAAGCTATGAGCACCTTTTGCGCCCTGGAGTGCAGGCCACTCAGGATCTCGCCGAAGGTGTTCGCCACCAGGTCATCGACCGGGTGTTGCCCGGAATCGGCAGCGGAATCGGCACGGCCATCGGCTCGGTGATGAGCGTCGGGGACGTTGCCCGCGACGCCCGCGTTCGTGCGGCACTGAACCGCGTGCGGTTCCAGAAGCCTGTCGTGCTAGAGAACAAGGGTCCTGGCGCCGGCACCTACATCGCACTCGGCGTTGCCCTGGCCGCCGCCGCAGGCGTCGCCTACGCCGTCTGGCAGACCTTCCGCGCCGACGACGAGCTGTGGGTCGCTGAAGATGATCCCGCCGCCGCCACATCAGTCGAAGACTAGACCGCAGCACCGCAACACCAGGGGAGGGCCCGCATCCAGGGGATGCGGGCACTCCCCTTTTTTTTCGGGTTGCCGGCTCAGCCGAGAAGAGTCGTCGAGGCACCCTCGAGTTCTTCGAGCTGCGTCAGAATCGACATGACGACAATCACGTCGATGACCACATTGAACAGCGCAGCGACGATCGAGAGGATCAGCCCGATCTGTGCCAGCTCCCGGCGATTCGAGCGCCGCAGCGCGATAATGCCGAGCACACTCCCTACGATCGCGAGCAACAGGCCGAGAACCGGGAGCCAGCCGCCGGCGAAGGCCACAATGCCCATCCAGAGGGCCGTGATCGCGAGCCTGTCGGCCGTGGGCCGGGAGGGCGGCATTGCGGCGGCTGGTGCGGGGCGGTTACTGGCTGACATGCGCCTCACCGTACCAAATCGCAGGGTAAAGCTGTGCGAAAGTGACTGAGGGCCGATAAATGGAGAACGCCCGGCCCCAAAGAAAGGGGCCGGGCGTTCTTCCTTGTGGAGCCACGGGGAATCGAACCCCGGACCTCCTGCTTGCAAAGCAGGCGCTCTACCAATTGAGCTATGGCCCCGCATGATCACGGGGATTGCATGCCGCGGTGTCAAAACTTTTCTTGCGTGGGGATACCGGGATTTGAACCTGGGACCTCTTCGTTATCAGCGAAGCGCTCTAACCAACTGAGCTATATCCCCCTAATGGGCAGGTTTGAGACTACCCGATTCGGCGGGATTGTCCCAATCGAGCCGCAAAGCGACCCGACCGGCAACATCCGACGACTAGTTGTTGGTGAATCCGACGAGCAAGCCGCCGGTGATTTTCACACTCAGGTTGTACAGAACCGCGTACACGGCTCCCAGCGCAGTGATGACGACCGTGTTCAAGATGGCCACGACGAAGGCGAAGCCCATCACGTTCCCGATGGACAGGATACTGGCCAGATCGGACGAGGCGCCGGCGATATCGGTGTAGAGGTCATCGACCTTGCCGAAGATGCCCGTTCCGTTCAGGATCGTAAAGATCAGGAACGTGGCCACGATCGTGACGATGCCCAGGCACAGAGCGATCAGGAAAGACAGTTTGACAGCCGACCAGAAATCCACGTAGACGAGCTTGAGCCGCACCTGCTTGGTCGCGGCCGGCTTGCGGCTGGATTTCTTGGCGAGCTTTTCGGCGACACTACTCATTTACAGGTTCTTCCTCTCCCAAGGCGTTTTCCGGTTCGGCCGCGAGAATCTCGGCCACCAGATTGCGCTCGGTGTTTTTCGCAATGGCGATGATTCTGTCTTCATCCGCAAACTTAGCGAAAACAACGCCCATTGTGTCCCGTCCCTTGGCCGGGACTTCGGAGACGTCAGAGCGTACCACCTTGCCGCTGGCAAGTACCACGAGCACCTCGTCTTCCTCGTCGACGATCAACGAACCCACCAGGTCGCCACGGTCGTCGTTGAGCTTGGCCACCTTGATGCCCAGGCCGCCTCGGTTCTGGAGGCGGTACTGGTCGGCTGCGGTGCGCTTGGCGTAACCGCCCTCGGTCACGACGAACACATAGCCGTCGCCCGAGACCACGGATGCGTCCAGCAGGCTGTCCTCGCCGCGAAAGTGCATTCCGATGACGCCGGAGGTGCTGCGTCCCATCGGGCGCAACGCCTCATCCGACGCCGTAAACCGGATCGACATTCCTTTTTTGGAGACGAGCAGCAGGTCGGAGTCGTTTTCGACCAGCAGGGCCGAGACAAGTTCATCGCCCTCGCGCAGCTTGATCGCGATGATGCCGCCCGTGCGGTTCGTGTCGTATTCGCGCAGCTCGGTCTTCTTAATCAGGCCGTCGCGGGTCGCAAGCGTCAGGTACTGGGCCACGCCGTAGTCGCGAATGTCCAGGATCTGCGCGATCTCCTCACCCGGCTGCAGCGCGAGCAGGTTGGCGACGTGCTGGCCCTTCGCGTCCCGGCCGGATTCCTGCGCTTCGTAGGCCTTGGCCCGGTAGACGCGTCCGGTGTTCGTGAAGAACAGCAGCCAGTGGTGCGTGGTCGTGACGAAGAAGTGCTCGACCACGTCGTCCGCCCGCAGCTGGGCTCCCTTGACACCCCTGCCGCCGCGGTGCTGATTGCGGTAATTGTCACTGCGCGTGCGCTTGATGTAGCCGCCGCGGGTAACCGTGACCACCATCTCCTCTTCGGGGATGAGGTCCTCGATCGACATGTCACCGTCGAAGCCGAACATGATCTCGGTGCGCCGGTCGTCGCCGAACTTGTCGGTGATCTCGGTGAGCTCATCGCTGATGATGGTGCGCTGACGCTCCGGGCTGGCCAAGATTGACTGGAACTCCACGATCTGCAGTTCCAACTCGGCAGCCTGATCGATGATCTTCTGACGTTCCAGAGCAGCTAGACGTCGCAGCTGCATGGTCAGGATCGCATCGGCCTGGAGCTTGTCCACGTCCAGCAGTTCCATCAGGCCGATACGAGCGTCGTCGACGGTGGGGGAGCGACGGATGAGGGCGATCACCTCGTCGAGCGCGTCGAGGGCCTTGAGATAGCCGCGCAGGATGTGCGCATCCGCTTCGGCTTTCTTCAGGCGGAACTGGGTGCGCCGCACGATGACCTCGACCTGATGGGCGACCCACGCGTTAATGAAGCCGTCGAGGGACAGGGTGCGCGGCACCCCGTCGACGATGGCCAACATGTTCGCGCCGAAGTTCTCCTGCAGCTGGGTGTGCTTGTAGAGGTTGTTCAGCACGACCTTCGCCACCGCGTCGCGCTTGAGAACGATCACAAGGCGCTGGCCCGTGCGGCCACTGGTTTCGTCACGGATGTCGGCGATGCCGCCGATCTTGCCGTCCTTGACCAGGTCGGCGATCTTGATCGCGAGGTTGTCCGGGTTGACCTGGTAGGGCAGCTCGGTGATCACCAGGCAGGTGCGACCCTGGAGCTCCTCGATGCTCACCACGGCACGCATGGTGATGGAACCACGGCCGGTGCGATAGGCATCCTGGATGCCCTTGATGCCGAGGATCTGAGCGCCGGTGGGGAAGTCGGGGCCCTTGATGCGCTGGATCAGCGCTTCGAGCAGTTCATCGCGGGTCGCGTCGGGGTTCTGCAGGTACCACAGGGCGCCGGCCGCCACCTCGCGCAGGTTGTGCGGCGGGATGTTTGTGGCCATACCCACGGCGATGCCGACCGAGCCGTTGACCAGCAGGTTAGGGAAGCGGGAGGGCAACACGGTGGGCTCGAGTGTGCGGCCGTCGTAGTTGTCCTGGAAGTCGACGGTGTCCTCGTCGATGTCGCGCACCATCTCGAGAGCGAGCGGGGCCATCTTCGTTTCGGTGTACCGTGGGGCTGCGGCGCCGTCGTTGCCGGGGGAGCCGAAGTTGCCTTGCCCGAGGGCCAGCGGATAACGAAGGCTCCAAGGCTGCACGAGTCGCACGAGCGCGTCGTAGATCGAGGAGTCACCGTGGGGGTGAAACTGCCCCATCACGTCGCCCACCACGCGAGCACACTTGGAGAACGCCTTGTCCGGACGGTAGCCGCCGTCGAACATGGCGTAGATGACGCGACGGTGCACGGGCTTCATGCCGTCGCGCACGTCGGGCAGCGCGCGCCCGACGATGACGCTCATCGCGTAGTCGAGGTAGGAGCGTTGCATTTCCAGCTGCAGGTCGACCTGATCGATCTTGCCGTGCTGCACGAGGTGCGCAGCCTTGGCCGCGGTGTCTGCTGCCAGGGACGCGGCGTCCATGTCGGTCCCGTCGGGGCCCTCGCCCGAGGTGCCGCCGGTGTCGGAGTGGTCAGATGTCAAGGAAACGCACGTCCTTCGCGTTTTTCTGGATGAAGTTACGGCGGGACTCGACGTCTTCGCCCATCAAAGTGGAGAAGATTTCGTCGGCGGCGGCAGCATCGTCGAGGGTGACCTGCAGCAGGGTGCGGGACTCGGGTGCCATCGTGGTTTCCCACAGCTCCTTGTAGTCCATCTCGCCCAGACCCTTGTAGCGCTGGATCCCGTTGTCCTTCGGAATGCGCTTGCCGGCCGCGGCTCCGTCTTCGAGGAGCGCGTCGCGCTCTCGGTCGGAGTAGACGTACTCGTGTGCCGAGTTCGCCCATTTGAGGCGGTACAACGGCGGCTGGGCCAGGTAGACATATCCGAGATCGATAAGTGGCCGCATATACCGGAAGAGCAATGTGAGCAGCAGGGTCGTGATGTGCTGGCCGTCGACATCGGCGTCGGCCATCAAAACGATCTTGTGGTACCGCACCTTGTCGGGGTTGAACTCTTCGCCCATGCCGGCGCCGAAGGCCGTGATCATAGCCTGAACCTCGGCGTTGCCGAGGGCACGGTCGAGCCGGGCCTTCTCCACGTTCAGGATCTTGCCCCGCAGGGGCAGAATCGCCTGAAACTCGGGGTTGCGGCCCTGCACGGCGGATCCGCCGGCCGAGTCACCCTCCACGATGAAGATCTCGGAAAGCGATGGGTCCTTGCTCTGGCAGTCCTTAAGCTTGCCGGGCATGCCGCCACCCTCGAGGAGTCCCTTGCGCCGGGCGGTCTCTCGCGCTTTGCGGGCGGCCATCCGTGCGTTCGAAGCTTGAAGCGCCTTGCGGATGATTTCCCGCGCCGGGTTGGGGTTGCGGTTGAACCAGTCGGATAGCTGGTCGTTGGCGACCTTCTGCACGAAGGACTTCGCCTCGGTGTTGCCCAGCTTGGTCTTCGTCTGTCCCTCGAACTGCGGTTCGGCGAGCTTGATCGAGACCACGGCGGTCAGGCCCTCGCGCACGTCGTCACCGGTGAGGTTGTCGTCTTTTTCCTTCAGGATGCCCTTTTCCCGGGCGTATTTGTTGACGAGGGTGGTGAGCGCGGCGCGGAAGCCCTCCTCGTGGGTGCCTCCCTCGTGGGTGTTGATCGTGTTCGCGTAGGTGTGCACGCTCTCGGTGTAGGCGGTGGTCCACTGCATGGCCACTTCAAGCGCCATCTTGCGTTCGTGATCTTCCCACTCGAACGAGATGATCTCGTCGTTGACCAGGTCGGCTTTCTTGGCCCGGTTGAGATATTCGACGTAGTCGACAAGGCCGTTCTCGTAGAGGAAGGTCCTGGTGACCGGCGTGCCCTCGTCGTCGAGGTTCTGCGGGCGCTCGTCGGTGAGCGTGAGGCTGAGTCCCTTATTCAGGAAGCCCATCTGCTGGAAGCGGGCTCGCAGAGTCTCAAAGTCGAAGTCCGTGGTCTCAAAGGTCTCCGAACTTGGCCAGAACGTGATGGTGGTGCCGGTTGCATCCGACGACTCGTCCATGGTGAGGGGAGCGTTGGGCACGCCGTCGTGGAAGCTCTGGCGCCAGACGTGACCCTGACGGCGTACCTCCACCTCGAGGCGGCTGGACAGCGCGTTGACAACCGAGCTGCCCACGCCGTGCAGACCGCCGGACACCGCGTACCCTCCGCCGCCGAACTTGCCTCCGGCGTGCAGCACGGTGAGCACGACCTCGACGGTCGAGCGGCCCTCCGCCTTGTGAATGTCGACCGGGATTCCGCGGCCGTTGTCGGCGACGCGAACCGCGCCATCCGACAGGATCTTAATGTCGATGGTGTCGCAATAACCGGCGAGGGCCTCGTCGACTGAGTTGTCCACGATCTCGTAGACGAGGTGATGCAGACCGCGAGGTCCGGTGGACCCGATATACATTCCGGGTCGTTTACGAACGGCTTCAAGTCCCTCGAGAACTTGGATATCGTCTGCGCCGTATCCGTGCTCCGGCTCGATCTGTGGGTCAACTGACATCTGTAATGGGGCTCCTGACCGTCGCGCGGGCGACCCTTTAGCCTACCAAAGACGCCAAGCACTGCGGGCCAAATCGGGCATCTGCGGCGTTTAATGCACCGGGTTGACCTGTTTTGGCCAGTTACCCATAGGTATCGCGTGGACCGCGCCCTGGAATTGATCTGGGACCCTTTTTCCAGGAGGGGGCGTTAGGTCCTTGAAAACGGATCGACTCGATGCCTGCGTCCGGATACTTCACGGCGATATGCGTCATTATCTCCACCCGCATCATGCGCAGCTGCGTCGCCCAGGCCGTCGACTCGCACTGCACCGTCAGAACGCCCTCGTCGATTCCGACCGGGGTCGAGTGTTTCGACGTCTCCTCGCCGGCCAGCAGGGTCCAGGAAGCAAGCAGCTCCGATTGGGCCAGTGGTGAATTCCAACCCAGCTGCAGCGTGAGCGAGTTGATCGTATCGCTCAGTCCCCGAGGATCCCGGCCCGCACCGAACGGAACGCTCGAGCCGATTTCGGCTCCAGGACGCCGTCGGGCGCGGCTGCGCTTGGCGTTTGGGTCACCGAATACATCCTTGAAGCGCAGGTAGACCCGGGAGGCCTCACTCGGCTCAGCCATCGACGACCGCCCCGGCATGGATGTGGATGGTGTGCTCGGTGAGTTCTTCCGGCACGTCTTCGAGTACCGCCGCGGTGATCAGGACCTGTTCGAAACCGGTGACGGCGGCGGCCAGACGTCTCCGGCGGCTCAGATCCAGTTCGGCGAAGACGTCGTCGAGGATCAGGACCGGGTCGCCCGTCGTCGAGTCCCGGCGCAGCAGCTCCGCCGAGGCGAGTTTCAGGGCGAGGGCGAACGACCACGACTCACCATGGCTGGCATAGCCCTTGGCGGGCAGTGCATTGAGCGCGAAGACCAGGTCGTCCCGATGCGGTCCGACCAGGGTCATACCCCGGTCGAGCTCCTTGCGACGAAGGGCGGCCAGTGCCGTGCGAAACGAATCCCCGGTGGTCGATCCTGTCGAAACCGAGGCTGACGAAACCGAACCGGTGGGAACCGAGCCCGTCGAGGCCATCGCCTCCATCGCTGCATCCTCGTCTGCACCCAGGATGCTGAGCGATGGAACCAGCATCGGCCCATGGTCTTCCCCCGCGACCGCCCGGTACGCAGCACCCAGGGGTGGCCCGAGCAGGCGAACGAGTTCGGCCCGCTCGTCGATGATCTCGGAGCCGAGAGCAACGAGGCGATCGTCCCAGATCTCGAGTGTTCCAAGCTGGGTGGTTCGCACCCCCGAGGCCCGCGCCGACTTCAGCAGCGTATTCCGCTGGCGCAGCACCCGGTCGTAGTCGGCCAGAACCCCGCTAAGCCGGGGGGTGCGCAGCACGAGCAATTGGTCGAGGAATCGCCGGCGCCCGGACGGGTCACCCCGAACCAGTGCCAGGTCTTCAGGGGCGAAGAGCACGCTGGAGAAAAAACGTGGGAGTTCTCGAGTCTTGATCACCGACCGGTTGACTTGGGCCCGGTTCAAGCCCGAGCGGTTGATCTGCACCTCGGTCAGGATCTCGCGGCCGTTGAACTCGAGCTTGGCCCGGATGATGCCGGCGTCGCGACCGGCCCTGATCATGGCGGACGTGTTGGAGACCCGGTGCGAACTGAGGGTACTGAGGAATCCCAAGGCCTCGACGAGATTCGTCTTTCCCTGCCCATTCCGGCCCACGATCAGATTGGGTCCCGGCGCGAACGGCACCTCGACCTGCGCATAGTTGCGAAAGTCGGTCAGCGAAAGGTGTTGGACCCGCACTCGGGTCAGTCGGTTGTTCTGACGGCGTGGCCGCCGAACTGATTGCGCAGGGCCGCGACCGCCTTCATCGCGGGGGAGTCGTCCTGCCGGGACACGAACCGCGCGAAGATGGCCGCGCTGATCGTCGGTACGGGTACCGCGTTATTGATGGCCTCTTCGATGGCCCAGCGGCCCTCACCGGAATCCTCGACGAAACCCTCGATGTTTTGAAGTTCCGGGTCGTCGTCCAGGGCTCGCACGAGAAGTTCAAGCAGCCAGGACCGCACCACGGTGCCGCGCTGCCAGGCCTTGAACACGCCGGGAACGTCGGTGATCAGGTCACTGCGCTTCTCCAGCAGTTCATAGCCCTCGGCGTATGACTGCATGAGGGCATATTCGATTCCGTTGTGCACCATCTTCGCGTAATGCCCGGCGCCGACCGCTCCGGCATGCACGAAACTCTCGTCGCGTGGGCCCTCGGGACGCAGAGCGTCGAAGACGGGCATGGCGCGCTCGACCTGCTCGGCGGCGCCACCGACCATCAGCCCGAATCCATTGGTCAGCCCCCACACGCCCCCGGAAACCCCGGCGTCGACGTAATGCACGCCCGATGCCGCCAGAAGGGCGGCATGGGCGAAGTCATCGGTGAAGTGCGAGTTTCCACCGTCGATGACAAGGTCACCGGCGCTAAGCTCATTGGCCAATTCGGCGATCACAGCATCCGTCGCGGCACCGGCCGGGACCATTACCCAAACAAGCCGCGGAGCCGGCAGCGCGGCAATCAGCTCAGCGGTGCCGGCAACGTCCGAAATCTCGGGGTTCCGGTCGAAACCAGTGACCTCGACGCCATTGGCCCGCAGACGGTCGCGCATGTTCGCGCCCATTTTCCCCAGGCCGATGATGCCGATGTGCATGGCTGTTCCTTTCGAGATTGGTCTAGCGCAACAGCAGGTTGGGCTGGAGCAGGTACTTGTAGCTGTCGGCGCCCGGCTGATCCCGAGAGGTCTGGCTGGTGATCAGAACCGGGCCCGGCTTGTTGGGATTCTCGGTCTTCGTGAAAGAGATTCGCACAAATTCCGAGTGCACCGCGCCCAGGCCGTCCAGCAAAAACTGAGGTTTCAACGAAACGATCGTGTCTGTACCGGACAGGATCGCGTCGATCGTCTCCGATGCCTGGGCCTGCTCCGATCCGACCGCCTCGAGGGTGAGACCGTCGGCGGTGAAGGTGAACCTCAGGGCTGCTTCGCGCTCGAGGACGAGCTGCACTCGACGGGTCGCCTCGATCAGGTCCGCCGTGTTCATGACCGCGTAGTTGTCCACGTTATCGGGGAACAGGCGCCGCACGGGTGGATAGTTTCCCTTGATCAGAAGGGAGGTGACGGTTTTCTTATCGGCGGTGAAGGCGATGAGCTCGCGGTCGTCGGTGTGAGTGATCGCGATAGAAATCGTGCCGCTGTGACCGAACGTCTTGCCGACCTCCTGCAGAGTGCGGGCCGGAACCAGGGCCGTGATGGTGTCGGTGGTCGTGGTGCTGCCTTTATCCCAATCGATCTCGCGCACGGCAACACGGTACCGGTCCGTGGCCACGAGGCTGAGGCTGTTTTCCGTGACTTGCAGCTGTACGCCGGTGATCACGGGGGTGACATCGTCACGGGAGGCAGCCACGGCCACCTGGGCGACAGCGGCCGAGAACTCTTCAGCGGGCACGAGACCGGACTGCGCGCTGACCTGCGGGATGCTCGGGTATTCCTCAACCGGCATGGAGAGCAACGTGAAACTCGCACTGCCACAACTGACCGTGATCCGGGATTCGTTGGTCGAGAACCGCACCGGTGCGTTGGGCATCCGACTGGCGATGTCGGCGAGGAGTCGTCCCGAGACGAGAACTTTGCCGACTTCTTCGACGTCGGCGGCGATCTCGGTTTGCGCGGAGACCTCGTAGTCGAACGAGGAGAGGATCAGCCCGGTTGCCGTCGCCTCAATCAGCACACCGCTCAAAATCGGCAGCGTCGTCCGCTGGGGAAGGAGCTTGACAGCGAAAGAGACGGCTTCACTGAAGACGTCCCGGTTGGCCTGAAATCTCACGAAGTCACTCCTGTTCGGTTAGAGACCTGGATACGGCCTCAATGGTAGCCGTGTTTCACGGAGCAAATTTTTGCAACCGTCGAGCACTCAAGGTTGTCGGATGGAGAGAAAGAGAAGTTAATTGTTAATCTTCTTAACCGGTGTGGAAACTGTGGATAACTTGTGGGATGCCGCCACGCGACTGGGAACTACAAACTTGTAACTTGTTGGCAGCCTGTGAGTGCCCAGCACACTTCGGTGTCGTGCCGGTTTGGCAAGGAGGGGAGTTTGCACAACCACGTGCCGAGTTTCTACAGGTTGTGCCCAGTTGTGTAAACAATTTCCACAGGGTTATCCACAGGTGTGAAAACTGAAGAAATACCGCTATTTGTAACGGTGGTTCTGCTTGATGCGGTTCGTGAGCTCGGTCACCTGGTTGTAGATCGACCGGCGTTCCTTCATCAGCTCGCTGATCTTTTTATTCGCGTACATCACCGTGGTGTGGTCGCGGTTACCGAACAATTGGCCGATCTTGGGCAAGGAGAGGTTGGTCAGCTCACGGCACAGGTACATCGCGATCTGGCGCGCCGTGGCGATCGCCTGCGACCGGGATGACCCGTAGAGGTCATCCACGGAGAGCTTGAAGTAGTCGGCGGTGTTGGTGATGATATCGACCGGCGCGATCACGTTGTCCTCATCGAGGGTGATCAGGTCCTTCAACACCGTCTGGACCAGGTCCATGTCGACCGGGGTGCGGTTGAGGCTCGCGAAGGCCGTCACCCGGATTAGGGTTCCCTCGAGTTCACGGATGTTCGAGGAGACCTTCGAGGCCATAAACTCGAGAATATCGTGCGGGACCTGTAGTTTCTCGCTCTGCGCCTTCTTGCGTAGGATCGCAATTCGCGTTTCCAGGTCGGGTGCCTGGACATCCGTGATCAGGCCCCACTCGAAGCGTGACCGCATTCGGTCCTCAAAACCGGTGAGGTGCTTGGGCGGGAGGTCGCTCGTGATGACCACCTGCTTGTTGTGATCGTGCAGGGTGTTGAAGGTGTGGAAGAAGGCTTCTTGCGTTTCCGCCTTGCCCTGCAGAAATTGGATGTCGTCGATCATCAGGATGTCGATATTGCGGTAACGCGACTGGAATGCGGAACCACGGTTGTTGGCGATCGAGTTGATGAAGTCGTTGGTGAATTCCTCTGAGCTGACATAACGCACCCGGATGCCGGGGTACAGGCTCATCGCGTAGTGGCCGATGGCGTGCAGGAGGTGGGTTTTGCCGAGGCCGGACGACCCATAGACGAAGAGAGGGTTGTAGGCCTTCGCCGGCGCCTCCGCTACCGCGACCGCCGCGGCGTGTGCGAAGCGATTGGACTGGCCGATCACGAAGTTGTCGAAGCTGTACTTCGAGTTCAACCGGGTGTCATGGGGCCGCTCGGGCGAGCTGCTCTCGAACACCGATTGCGGTGCGGCTGGGGTTTCCACATCGGGGGGAGAACTCGATTCGTGCACCGGCCGGATGGATTCCTTCTCCAGCTCGGGATTGACGACCACATAGAAGGTGGACACCGCGGACGCCTCATCCAAGTGGCCCATCGCCGTCAGGAGCGGCACTCGCATGCGCTGATTGAGCATGCTGGCCGTGAACTCGTTGGGGACCTCGAGGTAGAACGTGCCGGCGGCGATACCCTTGGGTTCGACCAGGTTGAGAAAGCCGTACAGCATGGGCGTGATGCTGTCGTCGGATTCCAGGCTGGTCAGGACAGACCGCCAGGTCTCCGTGATGGGCTGTTCTTCGGTGGCCATGGTTTCTCCGCTTTTCTCTCATTGTTGCCTTCTACAACGACGGAGATCGAGGATTGGGCTCGTCTCTGAACGCATAATCCAGCCAAAGCATCCACAAGGTTATCCACCGCCTGTGGGCAAATAAGCCCCAATTCACAGGGTTTGTTGAAAACCTGTGGATAACTTGTCCTCACGGTAGTCAATCACCGCCAGTCCGGCCAAATTCGTTCGCATTTCGTGCGCGTGTCGATGCTCGAAATGGGTGCGATTGTGTGTACAACCGATGATTTCGGGAGGTCGAGTTTGACCATCACCGGCCAAAGCCGTAGTTTTAATCAGTTGACCCCAGCCCGAGGGCTACCTCACTCTTTCCCGGCCGCTCAGTTTGGCCTACGGAGATTTAACACGTGGAGACAAAACAATGAGCAAGAGAACGTTTCAGCCGAACAATCGCCGTCGCGCCAAGGTGCACGGCTTCCGCCTTCGCATGAAGACCCGTGCCGGCCGCGCGATTCTGGGTGCTCGCCGTCGCAAGGGTCGCATCGAACTCTCCGCTTAAGTACTCTCGTGCTCGCGGGGGCCAATCGCATCACCGCCGGTGACGACTACAAGTCGGTCGTGCGCCGGGGTGCGCGGATCGTCGGCCCGCACCTGGTGACGTATCTGCGCCGGAATCCGGAGGAGGCTCCGGCACGGTTCGGTTTCATTGTGGCGAAAAACGTGGGTGACGCCGTGCGGCGCAATCGAGTCCGACGTCGTTTGAAGGCGGCGAGCTACGCTGTGCTGATCTCTGCGCGGCCCGGCACGGATGTCGTCATCCGCGCTCTGCCGTCAGCAGCGGATGCGCCGTGGTCGACCCTGCATGCAGAACTGTCCGTGGCGCTGGAGAAGTTTCAGCGCATTTCGGTTACATCCGTTGCCGGTAAGGCCCCGGCAGCGATCCGATCGGATCGCTGACTGATGAACAGGTTCTTGACTACGCTCATACTCCTCCCACGCAATGCGGGGGTTCTCGTACTGCGTGCGTACCGAGCCGTGATTTCCCCGCTCTACGGCGATGTTTGCCGGTACTACCCCTCCTGTTCGGCGTATGCACTCGGCACCGTTCAGGAATACGGACTCGTCGTGGGATCAGCCCGAGCCGCGCTGCGGCTGGGCCGATGCCATCCGTGGGCCGAAGGCGGGATCGATGACGTTCCCCTCAGGCGGAAGCGTCGCGTCATCGTGACGTCGTTTGGTTTTGTTATCGCAGCGAGCCACGGAAAGGGCTGACGCAAAGATGGACCTCCTAGGTACGATTCTCTGGCCGCTGAAATGGGTCGTCGAGGCTCTACTCGTCGCATTCCACTCCCTCTTCTCCGTCATGGGGATGAACTACGACGACGGCCTCACATGGGTGCTCTCGATCGTCGGACTCGTGATTGTCGTCAGGGCCGCCCTGATTCCCATCTTCGTGCGGCAGATCAAGAGCCAGCGCAAGATGCTGGAGGTCGCGCCGCAACTCAAGAAGATTCAGGACAAGTACAAGGGCAAGAAAGACCAGTTTTCGCGCGAGGCCATGTCCCGCGAGACCATGGAGCTCTACAAGCGCACAGGCACCAACCCGCTGAGCTCCTGCCTGCCTCTGTTGCTGCAGATGCCGATCTTCTTCGCCCTGTTCTCCGTATTGAATGACGCGCAACGCAGTCAGGCTGGAGTTGGCCCGCTCAACGACGATCTCGCGAAGAGCTTCGGAAACGCCACCCTCTTCGGCGACGCGCCGCTGCATGACTCGTTCGCGTCTCAGTGGACGAAAATGGTCGCTGGTCAGGACTTCAATGCCGTCGTTATGTGGATCGCGGCCATCATGGTGGTCCTGATGACCGCCTCACAGTTCATCACCCAGCTACAGATCGTCTCCAAGAACATGTCGCCGGAAACCAAGGCAAGCCCCATGTTCAAGCAGCAGCGCATCATGCTCTACCTGCTTCCCCTTGTCTTTGCCTTCTCCGGTGTTGCCTTCCCCCTCGGCGTCATGTTCTACTGGCTCACCTCGAACATCTGGACCATGATCCAGCAGTTCCTGGTCATCCGGAATATGCCCACGCCCGGCAGCGAGGCCGCCAAGGCGCGCGAAGAGCGACTGGCCCGAAAGGGTAAACTCATCGCCACGGATGGTGACGTGATTGTGGTCGAAGAACCCAAGAAGCCTCAGCGTCAGCAGCCGGTCGCAAAGAATCGTGCCAAAAAGCAATCCGGCCCTAAAAAATAAGAAGAGACCCAACGTGACTGAGAACACTGACGTGATCGCCGCACCTGGACCGGCGGACGATTCCCCCACGCTCGGCCAGCTCGAGCAGGAGGGGGACATCGCCGCGGACTACATCGAGGAATTCCTCGATATCTGCGACCTCGACGGGGACATCGACATTGACGCGCGTAATGGGCGGGCATACCTGTCCGTCAATTCCTCGGATGTCGCGAACCTGTGTTTGCTCTCCAAGCCGGAAACCGTCAATGCCTTGCAGGAATTGACGCGACTGGCCGTGCAGAACAAGACCGGAGCTTTCTCGCGGTTGATCCTGGATATCGGCGGCTCGCGCGACGCCCGGCAGGCCGAGCTAGCCTCGCTGGTGTCCCGCGCCGTGGAACGCATCCAGGCGGGTGCCGCCGAGGCATCACTGCCGCCGATGTCCTCCTACGAGCGCAAGCTTGTGCATGACCTGGTGTCGGAGGCGGGTTTCGTCTCTGAGTCCAAAGGCGAGGGCCGGGACCGTCACACGGTCATCTCCGCAGCGTAGTACATCGAAATATTGTGACTCACACTCTCGAGGCGGAGCCAGCCGTTGCCGCGGATCTCTTCGGTGGCCAGATCGAGGGTGCCCGCGCCTTCGTGGCCAGTCTGGCTGCGCAGGGCGAGGAACTGGGCCTGATCGGCCCGGTGGAAGTACCACGGCTATGGAGTCGACATATCCTCAACTGTGCGATCGTGGCGCCGCTGCTCCGACCCGGACTCGTCGGCGATGTCGGTTCCGGGGCCGGGTTACCCGGCTTGGTGCTGGCGATCGCCCGGCCGGACGTGACGTTCGTACTCATCGAGCCCATGGAGCGCCGGGTCGCGTGGTTGACCGGCCAAGTGGCCGCGCTCGGCCTGACCAATGCGACCGTACTCCGGGCTCGGGCGGAAGACGTTCGGCTGCCCGGGCGGCTTGACCAGGTGACCGCCCGTGCGGTCAGTGCCTTCCGCACCCTGATCCCTCTCACGGCCCCCCTTCTGAATCCCGGCGGCGAGTTGGTGCTGATGAAGGGCACGGGCGCCGCGGCGGAGGTCGAAGCCGCGGCGAAGGCCATCCGTAAGTTCCGGCTCAGCAATGTCGAGGTGATCACCCTCGGCGAGGGCGTGCTGCAGGATGTGACTCGAGTCATAAGGGCTACAGTGGATTAGTCCCTGGTGTCTGCTCTTGTCAGTGCTGAGGTACAACCGGAGTCCCTGTGGGGGTGGCTCATCAATCGTCGAACGCGAAGGTTTCACGTGAAACAACCTGGTGAAGACCAGCAATCAAGCAAGGCGGCCGCGGCGTTTGACGATACGACTCCGCTTGCGCGTGAGATTTCTGACCTGACGCGGCGCCGACAGCGGATTGCCTCCGAGACGCTGCCGAGGCCGGCGAAGACGCGCGTCATCACCATCTCGAACCAGAAGGGTGGCGTCGGCAAGACCACGACCGCGGTCAACTTGTCGGCCGCTCTGGCCCGTCAGGGCGCGCGCGTTCTGGTGATCGACTTGGACCCCCAGGGCAACGCGTCTACAGCCTTGGGCGTCGAACATCGCGCGGAAACACCCAGCGTCTATGATGTCATCGTCAACGACGAGGAAATGGCTGCGGTCGTTCAGAACAGCCCGGAGTTCGGCTCGCTGTTCTGTGTGCCGGCCACCATCCACCTCGCGGGTGCAGAAATAGAGCTCGTCTCCCTGGTCGCCCGTGAGCAGCGTCTCAACCGTGCCCTCGAATCGCACCTGAAAACGATGGATGACCCCTACGATTACGTTTTCATCGACTGCCCCCCATCTCTGGGACTCTTGACGATCAACGCGTTTGTCGCGGCCCGCGAGGTGCTGATTCCTATTCAGTGTGAGTACTACGCGCTCGAAGGTCTCAGCCAGCTGCTTAAGAATATCGAATTGATCGAGAAGCACTTGAACCCGGATCTCGGGGTGTCCACGATTCTGCTCACGATGTACGACAGCCGCACCAACCTGGCGAACCACGTGGCCCAGGATGTGCGTGAACACTTCCCCAAGCAGGTTCTGAACACCCTTATACCGCGTTCCGTGCGTGTCTCTGAGGCGCCGAGCTACGGTCAGAGCGTTATCAGTTACGACCTCAACTCTGCCGGATCACTCTCATACCTCGAAGCAGCAGCAGAGATCGCCCATCGGGGCGCCCCCAAGACAGGAGTCGCGCTCTAATGGCTAAAAGGACTGGGCTTGGCCGGGGGATCGGTGCACTCATCCCCATTCAGGACGACCCGACTCAGGCGCGTCCAGTCGATGTGTTCTTCCCCTACGCCAATGCGGTGCGCCCGGACGAGACCGAGGGACTTCTCCCGGTTCCGGGTGCGCGGCTCGCGCACCTCAATCCCAGCGACATCGTGCCGAACCACGTCCAGCCGCGGAGCACCTTCGATGAGTCTGACCTGGCCGAGCTGGTACACAGCATCCAGGAAGTCGGCGTGCTGCAGCCCATCGTGGTTCGTTCCATCGTGGAGCAGCCCGGCAAATACGAACTGGTGATGGGGGAGCGTCGGCTTCGTGCCACGAAGGTGGCCGGACTGACCACCATTCCGGCGATCATCCGTGAAACGGCGGATGCCGACATGTTGCGTGACGCGCTGCTGGAGAACCTGCATCGCGCACAGCTGAACCCGCTCGAGGAGGCGTCCGCCTACCAGCAGTTGCTGGCCGATTTCGGCATCACCCAGGAGGAGCTCGCACAGAAGATCGGTCGGTCGCGGCCGCAGATTACCAACACCATCCGTTTGCTGAAGCTCCCCGAGGCCGTGCAGATGCGCGTTGCCGCCGGTGTTCTGTCCGCCGGGCACGCGCGAGCGATCCTCTCCGTCGGGGATCCGGCGGGCATGGTCAAGCTGGCCGATAAAATCGTCAACGAGGATCTCTCCGTGCGGGCAGCGGAGGCCGCGGCCGCGATGCAGCCACGTGTCGATTCCGCCAAGCCAACGGGCGGACGTCGTCAGGGACACCTCGACGAGATCGCGGAACGCCTCGGTGACCGACTCGACACCCGCGTAAAGATCCATTTAGGCGCAAGAAAAGGCCAGATCATGGTCGATTTTGCCACGATCGGTGATCTCAATCGCATTCTCGACGTCCTCGGTGAACCCGGTTTCGGAGCCAGCTAGCCTCACCCGAGTGTCGAGCGCCCCGCTGATCGACCGCTCGGTGACCGATCACCCCGTGGTCGAGTGGGTCGACACCCGCCCACCCCATTAGTGTTTCACGTGAAACATGAGCATCGGCCTTCACCGTGCGTCGAACCGGGCCGCGGTGTTCGAGCCTGTCCAGACTTCTGTCCCCTCACCTCTTCCGGTGGTGGAGCCTGTCGAGACCCGGGACCCGAGACCCGCGACCCGACACCTTGGCTGCACGTCCATCCAGATACGCTGGTCCTCCCGCGCGTGCGGGCCTGCGATTCGTCAAACCGACCCCCGGTCATCGCCAGCTGAGTCTCCGGGGCGATCAAATCAGCCATGAACTGCACATTAGACGTCCTCAGGAAGCAACCTAAGCGCTCAGTTGGCAACAGAAATCCGTGTTACGGCCCTTATGGGGCCTTAATTCTGCGTTTCAGAGATCGTGCACTCAAGAAGCGTACTGACCAGCCCACCCTGGATTCACGGCTTGAGTCACGGCGCTGATTTCGAGTGAGCAGCCGGCATCCGCGGTCAGATTCTTGCCTGTAGAGAATGGAGCGATCCAGTGCGCGCAGGTTGCGACAGGCTCGACGACCGTCGCCCCCGTCCCGTTCCGGTGGTCGAGCGTGGCGGGACTGGTTCCCGTCGATCCGTTTCGGTGGTCGGGTTCGTCACGTGCCGGGCTCCTGGGGTCCTTCCGCGTGACCGAGCATGACGCGGGTCAACCTGGTAAATCATGAGTGTTGCGCGGGTGAGGTCAATCACTGGAGCCCCCTCGGCCCCCGTCAACTGATGACTTGTTCCCCACGGCTCGTGGGTTTGGTCCTGCCGTTCGTGCAACACGACGGGGAGTCGCCTGCCCCGTGCGCTGCGCAAACCCAGCAGGACCTGGGTGAGGCCGTATCGGCATCCCCTTGTCCCTGATCGACATTGCCGAAATCCAACCGCGTCGAGTGCAAGAACCCCGTCAGGCAGACCTGAAGACACGACGTTCAGATCGGGCGGGTCGCCATGCGAACGGGTTCCAGGGCACTGCGTGGGCGAAGAATATTGTTTCCCCGTCCCGACATGGTCATGTTTCACGTGAAACACACGCCGGGTTCGGATCTGGTTTCTAAAAGTTCGACCCTGGAGCAGTTCCACAGCGTCGACACCTCCGCGCACCTGCGCCGGTCCCCATTCCGGTCTTGACAGGATCGACCGCCGAAATGAGTGTGTTCGTGAGATCGGGGATCGTCAGCGGATGCATCCGCCCGCGGCATGGCATCTGTCACAGTCGCGAGTTCGATCCGCCACCTAGGCCGATATGGTCGATGTTGCCTGTCTGGATTGCGCCTAATCCCGGGCACACGGTGCGGCGGAACGGTGAGAATGTCCTGCCTTGCGCGCGGCGTGCCGACTCCCTGGAGGCACGGCGGTTCGTCTGCGGTCTGGTCTCATTCCGTTAGCTTGCGTCACATCCGTCGAATCCGCGAAGGCGTCACACTGCCAGAGGGGAGGGGTAGGGGAGAGGGCCAGTCAGTCCGAGCTTGCTCACCCGTGGTTGTTCTCGGGCCGGTTCGTACGTGGAGACTCGGTGGTTTAGCGTCTACTGCGGTCAGCGAGTGGATGTGTCGTGAGCGTTTCACGTGAAACGTTGGATCCCGCGGATGACGGTCGGTGAGTGGACGGTGGCAAGTGTGGCCGGGGCTGTCCCTCGCGAGAGCATCGTCGATCAAGTAGTGTTCATCGACGCAGAGGAGCGACACCGAGCGTCGGGTGCGAGTGTACTCGTCACCATTTCCGACGGTGTAATGAAAGAGTCTGCGACCTAACTTCCAGGTGCAGCCAACGACGTCGGTGCCGTCCGGGCATTCGGGCAGGTACGGGGGGCAAGGCGTCCATGCCGGCAGGGCGGGCGGTGTGGGAGCGGGGTGGGTGCTCGATAGCCTTCACCAGCGTGAGGGGGGGGGGGCTGGTCGGCGTGGTCTCGATGAGCTCGTCCACCGACGGGCTCGAGTGGCGACAGAACCATGTTTCACGTGAAACACGGCCCACGGCGCGGACTACGAGCCAGCGATGGCGGCTCGGGCGAGGGCGTCGTAGACGGCGCCGAGAGACTGACCGGAAGCCTCGATGCACTGGGGCACCAGGGACGTCTCGGTCAGACCCGGAAGCACGTTCGCTTCCAGGAACCAGGGAACGCCATCCGAGTCCACGATCAGGTCGATGCGGGAGATGTGGCGCAGGCCGAGCAGTTCATGGATGGCGACCGCGGTTTGTGCCACCAGTTCCGCAATCTCCGCGTGGATCCGGGCCGGTGTGTAGAACAGCGTCTCTCCCGCGTTGTAGCGGGCCTCGAAGCTGTAGACGCCGTCAATGGGCACGATCTCCACGGCGGGCAGTGCAATGGGGCCGTCTCCGATGTCGATGACCGTGACCGCGAGTTCGGTACCCTCGACCTTCTCCTCCACCAGGGCGACCGTGGCGTAGGTGTAGGCGTCGACCATGGCACGCGGCAGTCCGGCGGGGGAGTCGATGATGTTGACCCCCTGGGCCGAGCCACCCTCGGCCGGTTTCACCACGAGCGGCGTGGGCATGGCCGTCAGGAGGTGCTCGAGGACGCTGGCGGCACCGAGATCGCGGAACGTTTCGGTGGACAGAGCGATTGCGTCGGGGGTGGCGTAGCCGGCCCGGCGCACGAGCTCCTTGGCGATCGGCTTCGACCAGGCCAGACGGGCCGGTCCAGCTAGCGAGCCCACGTGGGGTATCCCGGTGGTCTCCAGCAGGGCCAGGAGTGCACCGTCCTCACCGGTGGCGCCGTGCACGACCGGCCAGATCACATCGGGTTTCCGGATGGTCAGATCGGCGAGCAGGCCGGCCTGCGGGTCCAGAACGGTGACGGTATGGCCCAAGCTCGTCAGTGCATCCGCGACCCGGCGACCCGAGCGCAGTGAGATGTCCCGCTCGTGCGAGATCCCGCCCGCGAGAACAACGATGTCAAGTGCCAAAAAATCGCTCATGGTCAGGGTTTTTCCTTGCTTTGGCTGGTGTGGATACCGACGGAGACGAACTACGAAATGTCGGGGGGTGGGGAGTTGAAGCGGCCTTCTGCGCGCAACGGGTTCAGGGAACCGGTGCCGGCGAAGGTTTCGAGCAGGTCGAGCTCATCACGGAGGACGGATGCGAGGCGACGGATTCCGACCCGGATGTGATCCGGCGTCGGGTAGCAGAACGAGAGGCGCATGTTGCGCCGCCCGTCGCCGTCGGCGAAGAAGGCGGTGCCGGGCGTGTACGCCACGAGTTCCTTGACCGCCCGCGGCAGCATGGCCTTGGAGTCCAGTCCCTCTGGAAGAGTGACCCAGACGTAGAACCCTCCGTTCGGATTGGTCCAGGTGAGGCCGGGCAGGTACTCTTCCAGGGCGTCCAGCAGTGCGTTCTTTCGCTCGTGGTAGACCCCGCGGAAGGTGTTGATCTGGCCCTTCCAATCGGACGTCGCCAGGTACTCGGAAATCACCAGCTGGCTGAACGAGCTGGGGGAGAGCACCGCGGCCTCGTTGGCAAGCACCAGTTTCTCCCGGATGGCGTGCGGGGCCAGCGCCCAACCGACCCGGAAGCCCGGGGCGAGGGTCTTGGAAAACGTGCCTAGGTAGACGACTCCGTCCTCTTCGAGCGAGCGCATCGCATCCGGTGCCGGCTGGTCGAAGTAGAGCAGTCCGTAGGGGTTATCTTCCAACACCAGGATGTCGTTCGCCCGGGCGATCTCGAGGATCTCGAGGCGACGGGCCCAGCTCAGGGTCACTCCGGCCGGGTTGTGGAAGTTCGGGATCGTATACAGGAACTTCATGGTCTTGCCGGCGGCCTTGAGGCGCTGGATGTGCTGGCGGAGCGCTTCAGGGATCAGGCCGTGCTCGTCCATGGGCACGTGTTCTACCTCGGCCTGATACGACTTGAAGATGACCATGGCCGTGACGTAGCTGGGGCCCTCCGAGAGCACCACGTCGCCCGGGTCGAGAAAAAGTTTACTGACCAATTCGAGGGCATGTTGCGACCCCGTTGTCACGACGACATCGTCGGCGTGCGCACGGATGCCTTCAAGCCCCATCACCTCGAGTATCTGCTCCCTCAGAGCGGGAACGCCCTGACCAGAGCCGTATTGAAGAGCGACGGGGCCCTGCTGGCGCATGACCCGGTCCATGGCGTTGATAACCAGGTCGGGCGGTAGGGCAGCCACGTAGGGCATGCCGCCGGCCAGTGAGACGACTTCGGGGCGGGAGGCCACCGCGAAGAGAGCCCTGACCTCGGAGGCGCGCAACCCCGCGGCTCGCTCGGCGTAGTGGTGGTACCACGGGTCGAGGTTGTTGCCGGTCTGGGGGGAGCGCTTCGCTGTCACGTCACTTCCGATCTGGTGAGGTTTCAATCGTATGCGGTCGGTACCATCCGGCCCGAATCCCCAAAAACCCGCCCGGCGTGAGCCGGACGGGTCAGGGCCTCGGTAGAGGCAGGGACGGTTAGGCCAGGTAGGCGGCCAAATCTTTCTCAAGGGCGACCTTCGGCTTGGCGCCGATGACAGTCTTGACGACCTCGCCCTTCTGAAACACCTTCATCGCCGGGATGGAGGTGATCTGGTACTTGGCGGCCAGCGCCGGGAAGTCGTCGACGTTCAGCTTGACGATGTCGAGCTTGTCAGCGTTCTCGCTGGCAATCTGGTCGAGGATCGGGCTGACGGCGCGACACGGGCCACACCATTCCGCCCAGAAGTCCACCAGAACGGTTTTTTCGTTGTTGATGACTTCCTGGTCGAAGGTGACGTCGGTGACGGCGCGTGCAGACATGTGGTTACTCCTTGATTGCGGGTTATGTGACTTCGGTGAGGGGTTACGCGAGTGCGGGTTCGCCGGCGCTGGCCAGCAGGTTCTCGGGAAGCGAGGCCAGGTAGTGCTCCGCGTCGAGTGCGGCGACGGTTCCGGATGCCGCTGCGGTCACCGCCTGGCGATAGGTCGGGTCGATCACGTCCCCGGCGGCGAAAACACCGGTCTGGCTGGTTTTCGAGCTGCGACCGGCGACGGCGATGGTGCCCTCCGGGGTCAAATCGAGCTTGGTGTGCACGAGGTGCGTGCGCGGGTCGTTGCCGATGGCCACGAAGATTCCGCCGAGGGGGAGCAAGGTTTCATCACCCGAGACGGTGTTGCGCAGGACCAAGCCGTCGACGGCATCCGTGCCGGTGATGCCGACGACCTGGGAATTCCAGAGGAATTCAATCTTGGGGTTGGCGAACGCACGCTCCTGCATGATTTTGGAGGCCCGCAGGGTGTCCTTGCGGTGCACGACGTAGACCTTGCTGGCGAAGCGGGTGAGGAAGGTGGCCTCTTCCATTGCGGAGTCGCCGCCTCCGATCACGGCGATCGTCTTCTCCTTGAAGAAGAAGCCGTCGCAGGTGGCGCACCAGGACACGCCGCGGCCGGACAGGCGCTCTTCGTCGTCCAGGCCCAGCTTGCGGTAGGCGGAACCCGTGGCAAAAATCACGGAGAGAGCTTCGTGCTTCTCGCCGCTGCCCAGCGTGATGGTTTTGGTGTCGCCGGAAAGCTCGAGCTCGGTGACGTCGTCATAGACGACCTCGGTGCCGAACCGCTCGGCCTGCTCCTGCATCTTGGACATCAGTTCCGGTCCCTGGATGCCGTCGGGGAAGCCCGGGTAGTTCTCCACCTCGGTTGTGTTCATCAGTTCGCCGCCGGCCTCGACCGAACTGGCGATCAGAAGCGGCTTCAGGTTCGCCCGGGCGGCATAGATCGCGGCCGTGAAACCGGCCGGTCCGGAGCCTATGATGATGATCTGACGCACGCGTAGACTCCTTCAGATTGTGGGGGCAGCGATCTCGATTGCCTCGCTTCCGGATACAACACATCCTAATCGGATGCTATTCCACGCCGGCTGGGGACCGGTCAACGACGACGGATGCGGTCGATCACCGGGTCGATGAAGCCGCGCAGCTCAGCGGTGCGCATGAGCAGCAGCAGGCCGAAGTAGACGCCTGACATGGCGAGGCCGATGACGATCATAGTGAGAACGGCCTGGAGCTTCCCGGACAGGGCGAATCCAGCCTCCTGGGTGCCACCAAGCACGAGCAGGAGGAGAACGCCGGCCGTGATCGCGGGCACGGCGGCGACTAAGTACTTCACGAGGCTGCGCAGGATGCGCCGCCCGTCGATGCCGCCGAGGCGCCCACGGAGCAGCCCTGCCGCCAGCAGGGCCTGCGCAATGCCGGACACGGTGACCGTGAGCGCGACGCCCGCGGCGATCCAGGCGCTGGGCAGGAGCGAGCAGGCAAGGACGCCGATGATGACCAGCGTCACCTGGAACAGGGTGAAGTAGAACGGCGTACGGGTGTCGCCGAGCGCGTAGAAGGTGCGTTGTACGACGAACAGGACGCAGAACGCAACGAGGCCGAGCACGTAGGCGACGATGACGTTGCCGATGCTCTGTACCTGTTCGTAGGGGGCGACGAAGACCCGGGCGAACGGGTAGGCGCAGACCGCGATGACGGCGGAGGCGAGCACGATGATCAGGGTGGTGCCGCGGATGGCGGAGGAGGCATCCGTTCTGACCAGGGCCAGCTTGCCCACCGAGGCGTGCTCGCTCATCCGGGTGAAGTAGGCGGTGGTGACTGAGACGGTGATCACCGAATGCGGGAGCATGAAGATGAGCCAGGCCGTGTTGAGTGCGGCGACCGAGGCGTCGGAGTCGCCGGCGAGGGTGACCACCCGGGTTTCGACGACGCCGGCCAGGGTGGTCAGCAGGAGCATCCCGAAGGTCCAGCTCGCCATCCGGCCGGCCACGCCGAGCCCGACGCCGCGGAAGCGGAAGTCGGGGCGGAAGCGCAGACCGATGCGGTGCCAGAAATAGAACAGCACGACGGCCTGCAGCACGACGCCGAGCGTGGCGCTCCCGGCGAGGACGGCGATCATCGCGGGCGTGAACTCGGTGGCCAGCCGGGTCCCGTTCGGGTCGGCTCCGTAGAACGCCGAGAAGGTGAGTAGGCCCGCGATGGCCACGACGTTGTTGATCACGGGAACCCAGGTGAACGGGCCGAAGGACTTGCGGGCGTTCAGAACCTCTCCGAGGACCGTATACAGGCCGTAGAAAAAGATTTGTGGCAGGCACCAGAAGGCGAACGCCGTGGCGAGGGCCAGCGATTCCGGCTTCATGTTGGACCCGTAGAGCAGGGTCAACAGCGGAGCAAGCGCGGTGGCTGCGATGGTGGTCGCGGCGAGGATGACCAGGGCCAGCGTGAGGAGTTTGTTGATGTACGCCGTGCCACCGTCGGCGTGCAGGCTGGCGCGCACGATCTGCGGCACCAGGACGGCCGTCAGCACCCCACCGGCCACGATGACGTAGACCGTGTTCGGAAGCTGATTCGCCACGGCGAACGCGTTGGTGCTCTGACCGACCTGGCCGATCACCCCCGCCAGCACAATCAGCTTCACGAAGCCGAGGATGCGAGAAACAATGGTTCCGGAGGCGAGGAATGCGCTCGCCCGGCCGATGCTGTCGGTCTTAGGCACGGGGCTCCGTCGGGGCATCGGCCGCGCTGGTGGGGGTCAGCGGGCCGGGCGCAGCGCCGGCGGCCCCGGATTCGGGATCTTCTTCTGGGGGTGCTTCGGCTTCAGTGACTGTGGCCGGTTCTGCCTCTGGCTCGGGGGCGTCCGCAGTCTCAGTTTCGGCACGTTCCCGTCGGCGTCGCAGAATGTTGCGCCACACCCCGAACCCGAAGAACAGCACCACGAACGCGGCGAACAGGAGGGATCCGAGGCCTTCCCAGTCTGCGCGCACGTTGATCGGGATGAGGGCGGGCTGCGAGATGACCGTTCCCGCCGGAGTGAGCAGGGTCACGCGCAGGGTGACGGCGCCGTTTCCCACTGCGGCCGTCACCGGGATGGTCACGGTGCGGGCGGATTGGGCTTCGATGGTGGACTCCACCGCCTCGCCGACCAGGAGGCGCCCGTTGGAGGGAACGACCTGCACCATCACCGTCACGGCCTGGCTCAGGGCGTTGTCCAGGGTCACCGGAATGTCGACCTGGCTGCCGACCACGTTGATGGGGCCCTTGGTCGCGACCGTGATGGAGCCCACAAGCGCCGAGGAGTTCGCGAGGCTGGTGCCGACGGCATCCGCCCAACTGGCCTCCTGGGATGCCCAGGAATTGGATAGCAGAGCCATCAGGTCCAGGCGCTGCGTGCCTGTGACGATCGCCGGGTCGGACAGTACGGAGGAAAAGTCGGTGATTGTCTTCTCGGCCTCGAAGAGCTCGGCGGCCAGGGCCACGCGATCCTCCGGCTCGGCCTGGCTGTCAAACTCGACCTCTTCGGCTGGAACGGATGCCCGCACCTCCGGCAGGGTGGACGGCGCGTACCACCGCAACCCGGCCAGCGCGTCGATGGTCTCGGTGAGTCGGTCTGCGTTGGGCGGCCACCCGCGGTCGAAAGTGGCCAGGAGGGTGCGCGCGGTTCCGGGGCGCTCGGCCGAGACGACCGCCAGCTGCGAGCTGACCTGGGACATGGCTTCGCGCCACGCGTCATCCGTTGTCGCGGCCGCGGCGGTGCGCAGGGCGGCGGCCAACGAATCATCGACGACCAGACCCAAACCGTGGCCGGTGCCGAGATCAAGGGATGCATTCGGGGTGAAGTCGCCGGCGGCCCCAGATGCGTTCGATCCGCCCAAAATGGTTGTGTTGAGGCCACTGGCCGCGAATACGTCCAGGTCTGCACTCGCAACGTCACCCTCGGCCGGCCAGCCGATGTCAGTGGCGCTATATTCCCAAGCAAGCAACTTTTCCGTGGTGGGTGGTGTGCCATCGCTGGGGGGTGCGGGCTGGTCCGTTGACGGCGCCGGTGTCTCGGTGCCAGGCGGGAGGGCAGGGTCGGAGTTCGGCGTCGCGGACTGGTCCGTCGCGGCGAACAAGGCAGGGTCGATCGCCTGGCCGAACGTGTTGGGCGTCAGCAGCGGCCCGGCGCCGGCTTGAGCCTGCAGGGCAAGGTCGGCATCGGCATAGCTGAGCGGGAATATATCGTTCGGAGCCTCGTCCAGCCGGTTCAGCCACGCGATTGCGCTGGGCGGTGCCGCCGAACCGAGGATTCGGATGGAAACAATGATCAGCGGGTCGATGGCAATGGTGACCGGGCGGCCGACGACGCCGTCGAGCTGGCGGCTCAGAACACCGGTCGGCGCCGTAAACGTTTCCAGTGCCTTTGACGTAATCAGGCCCGTCGACTGCGCGGGGACGGTGATCGGCATGATCACCGACATGTTGACGGGGGTGACCTCTTCGTCGGAATACCAGACGAAGGTGCCTCTGCCCTCTGCCCGCACCCTGTCGTCTGTACTCAGGGTGGCGGCAATGCCGCGGGCACCCCACGCGTTGCCGCTGGTGAGGCCCACGGAGCCGGCCGGCACGGTCAAGGTGAAGATCTCGGTGCTGTCCGGCTGAATGGACGCCATCGTGGGCTCGCTCAGCATGAGATCGCCGGGTTTGCTGTTCTTCTCCGGATCCAGCCAGCTGTTGAGGGCGTTGCGGTTGATCAGTGCCCGTTCCGCGAGGAAGAGGTTGATGGTGCCCGGTGAGATGGTGTCAAGGGTCGCGTTCTCGACGGTGACAGTGACCGTGAGGTCCTGGCCAGCCTGGAGGGGCGCCAGTGTCGCGGGCGACACGCGCAGGTTCACCGCATTGGCCGTTACGGCGGCGATGGTCTTCGCTGTCGGGGCCGCTGGGGCAGATGCAGATGTGATTTCAGACGCGGTTGCGGATGCGGGCAGACCGGCGGAGGCGACCGGCAGAACCCCGGCCAGTAGGCCGATCAGAACGGCGCCGATCGGCCTCTTCGTGCGTGACCAGAGGCCGCGCATCGCTCCGGGGAGCGCGGGCCGACGCTTGAGAACAGACTCGGCCACCATGTAGGGGATTCTACGGCTTCGACGCGGGGGTAACGCCGCACCGGGGCAGCCGGCGTAGCTCAAGCAACTAACATGGGGTCATGCAAAGCGTTGCGACAGCCCTCAAGCGGCTGGGCGACCTGGCTGCCACCCCGACCGTTTCCCGATTGGCGACCGCGTTCCAGACGGCTGGACACGAACTGGCCCTCGTCGGCGGACCGGTCCGCGACGCCTTCCTCGACCGGCCGTTCAACGACCTCGATTTCACGACGGATGCCACGCCGGACCAAATCCTGCACCTCGTGAAGCCAATCTCGGATGCCCACTGGGATATCGGCCGCGCCTTCGGAACAATCGGCGCCCAAATCGCCGGCGAAAAGGTGGAGATCACGACTTACCGGTCGGAGAGCTACGACGGCCAGACGCGCAAGCCCGAGGTGGTTTTCGGCCACCGCCTGGAGGATGACCTGCTACGCCGCGATTTCACGGTGAACGCACTGGCTCTGCGCCTTCCGGGGCTGACTCTGGTCGACCCCGCGAACGGCATCGACGACCTCCTGGCCGGCGTTCTGCGCACGCCGATTTCCCCGGAGATCTCGTTCGGCGACGACCCGCTGCGCATGATGCGGGCGGCCCGGTTCGCCGCCCAGCTCGGATTCGCCCTCCACGCCGACACCGCGGAAGCGATGGAAGCGATGGCGGACCGCATTCGTAATATCTCGGCCGAACGCATCGGCGACGAGCTCTCGAAGCTGCTGTGTGCGGACAACCCGCATGCCGGGCTCGAGCTGCTGGTGGACTCCGGGCTCTGCAGCCGGGTGCTGCCGGAGATCCCCGCCCTGCGCCTCGAAGTCGACGAGCACCACCACCACAAGGATGTCTACCAGCACACCCTGACGGTGCTGGACCAGGCCATCGGCTACGAGAAGTCCCGCGGCAGCTTCGACGGCCCCGACCTGATCGTGCGCCTGGCGGCGCTGCTGCACGACATCGGCAAGCCCGCGACTCGCAAGCTCGAGCCGGGCGGCGTGGTCAGTTTCCACCACCACGACCTGGTCGGCGCGAAGCTGGCGAAGAAGCGGCTACGAGCCCTCCGTTTCGACAACGACACGACGGCCGCCGTGGCACGCCTGATCGAACTGCACCTGCGTTTTTTCGGCTACACCGAGGGTGCCTGGACGGACTCCGCGGTGCGGCGCTACGTGCGGGACGCGGGGGACCAGCTCGAACGACTGCACATCTTGACTCGTGCGGACGTCACCACCCGTAACCGCCGCAAGGCGGACCGGCTCGGCTTCGCCTACGACGACCTGGAACAGCGCATCGAGGAGCTGAACGAACAGGAAGAGATGGCGGCGGTGCGCCCCGATCTCGACGGTGAGCAGATCATGGCCGTCCTCGGAGTGGGTCCGGGCCGTGACGTCGGCGAGGCCTACCGGTACCTGCTCGAGCAGCGGCTGGATGATGGGCCGCTCGGCGAAGACGAGGCCACCCGCCGCCTTATCGCCTGGTGGGCCGAGCGCGTACAGTAGGCCCTCCCGGCGCCTTCCGGGCCCGTCTATTCGCCGAGGCTCGCCGTTTGTGCCGAGAGTCGCCGCACGGGTGACGACTCTCGGCACAAACGGCGAGCGTCGAGACCCGGTGGCACTTCGCGAGCGGATGTGTCACCATCCCTCCACAGGACCTCCGCCGCCGATCTTGGCCACAGGAGCCGCCCTTGCGATCGGAGCCAGTAGGCCGCACCACCAGCATGGCGCTATGAATCTCTACTCCCCGCATGACTGGCGGCCTTTGTATCTCGGCCGTGACGCTCGGTTTCTCGGCAGCGATGGGCGTCCTGTTCAACGGCCGGTCGGATCCGGTCAAGCCGTTCGCCTACGACGTGGCGTTGCCGTTGACGCGACCGGCTGGGACACCATCAGCGATCGTGATCGGTACTTCTTGCGTTTGCGCGCCGTGGAGGCCACCAGAAAGTCCCAGCCCGTCTACTCTTATGAATCGGCTGCTGTTTTGTGGGGACTGCCCATCGTCGGCAGATTGCCCGACGAGGTCCACCTCATGGCTGCCGGTGAAACCGGCGTGCATTCGAAGAACGGGGTCACCTGGCACCACGACCGATTGCCCGACGAAGACGTCGTGGAGATCGAAGGGATGCTGGTCACGGGTCTGCTGCGTACGCTGATCGATGTTGCACGAACGGCAGGATTCCTGTCGGCAGTCGCCACGCTCGATTACGGAATGAAACCTAAATTCACCCTGCCGAACGGCATGGCTGCGCTCGGGATCGACCGCGACATTCTGCTTGATCGACTCGACTCCGACGGACAACCCGTGGGGCACGAGCCGCTCGGATCGCCATTGTCTTCTGCGACAGTCGATCCGGTTCGGTGGGCGAGTCCCTCAGCCGAGGACAGATTCACCTGTGCGGATTCCCGCCCCCCGAATTACAGGTGTCCTTCGTGCACGAGGACGGGCAGGAAGACATCACGGACTTCCGGTGGGTTCAGAAACAGAAGAACCGCACACTTCGCCTCCTCGGCGAATTCGACGGCAAAGTCAAGTACACGCGGGACGCCTTCATGAATGGGCGTACCAGTGAAGAAGCCGTGTGGTCAGAAAAGCTTCGCGAGGACCGGCTTCGCGGGACGGGGCACGGAATGGCGCGCTGGATCTGGGCGGTAGCGCTGCGCCGGGAGAGCCTGAAACGGCTCCTGCTCGCCGCCGGACTGCGTCCCGAACCAGGGAAATGCCCCAACAGGTGAAGCGACCGTCGCCGTTCGTGCCCAGAATCTCCGATAGCACGGCGATGGTCGGCACAGTCGGCGATACTCGCGACAGCGTTGACGGACTCGGCGGCGACGAGGGCGCCAAACGGGTGAACGGGCGGAGGCGGTGGCGGAGGGCCGCCGTTTCCGGTAGCCTTGGCAGGTTGTCTGTGCGCCGGATTCCCGGCCTCCGCTTACAACACATGCACAACCCTCCTGCTGCAGAGATTCTGCAGCCGTTTAGTCCGAAGGAGGTGGGTTAGTCATGCATCAGTACGAGTTGATGGTTATCCTCGATCCCGAGATAGATGAGCGCACCGTAGCTCCCAGCCTTGACAAGTTCCTCAACGTTGTTCGCAACGATGGTGGAACCATTGACAAGGTTGACGTTTGGGGTCGCCGCCGTCTCGCTTACGAGATCAACAAGAAGTCCGAAGGCATCTACGCCGTTGTCGACTTCACCGCCAACGCTTCTGCCACGGCCGAGCTCGACCGCCAGCTGAAGCTGTCGGAAGCCGTCATGCGCACCAAAGTGCTTCGCGCAGAAGAAGGCATTGCCCAGGTCGCCGTCGCGAGCAAGCTCGCCGCCGAGAAGGCCGCCCGCAAGGCAGCCAACCCGAAGGTAATCGCTGCGAAGGCTGAAGCCGCTGCTGCCGCCCCGACCGCCAAGGTCGCCGCGTCCGTGAAGCCCGCATCGGCAGCTGCTGCCGCCGCGGTCAAGGCTGCTCCGGCTAAGGTCGAAACCCCGGTTGTCGACGCTCCTGCCACGGCAGAAGCTGTTGCTCCCGCGCCGGCCGCGTCCGCCGACAAGGCAAGCGACAAGTAGCCCGTGGCCGGCGAGACCGTAATTACCGTGGTGGGCAACCTGACCAGCGACCCGGAGCTGCGGTACACGCAGAACGGGCTGGCGGTTGCCAACTTCACCATCGCATCCACTCCGCGCAATTTCGATCGCGCGACCAGTGAGTGGAAAGATGGCGAGTCGCTCTTCCTGCGCGCGAGCGTTTGGCGTGAATTCGCCGAGCACGTAGCTGGTTCACTGACCAAGGGTACCCGTGTCATCGCTTCCGGGCGTCTCAAGCAGCGTTCGTATGAGACGAAGGAAGGCGAGAAGCGAACGAGCATGGAGCTCGAGATCGATGAAATCGGTCCTTCGCTGAAATACGCCACCGCTCAGCTCACTCGCGCGCAGTCATCGTCTTCTCCTCGAGGCGGTGGCTCACCTGCCGTTGCCTCGAACGACGAGCCCTGGGCTGCCAGCGCCCCCGCCGCGAACACCGGTGGAGATGTCTGGAACACTCCGGGAAACTTCAGCGACGAGACACCCTTCTAAGCCGAGCCTTACAGGCTGTTGGCTGAAAAACACTTCTTTGAGAAAGTAAGGAAATCATGGCTGGAAAGTCGAGCGGCGACCGCCGCAAGCCGCTCCGCGGTGCTAAGGGTGGCAAGAATGCCGCTCCCGCGAAGTCGATCCGGGTTGGTGTCATCGATTACAAAGATGTCCCCACCCTCCGCAAGTTCATCTCCGAGCGTGGAAAGATCCGCGCCCGTCGTATCACCGGTGTTTCCGTTCAGGAGCAGCGTCTTATCGCCCGCGCCGTCAAGAACGCTCGCGAAATGGCGCTGCTGCCCTACGCCGGTTCAGGCAGGTAGGACACCTCATGTCAAAAATCATTCTGACGCACGAGGTCTCCGGCCTCGGTGCACCCGGTGACATCGTCGAGGTCAAGAACGGGTACGCCCGCAACTACCTCTACCCGCAGGGATTTGCTGTTTCCTGGACTCGCGGTGGCGAGAAGCAGATTCAGCAGATCAAGGCCGCTCGCGTAGCCCGCGAGCACGCCACCCTCGAAGAGGCGCAGGCTCTCAAGGCTGCACTCGAGAACGCCAAGGTCAAGCTGGTCGTCAAGGCCGGCGAAGGCGGACGCCTTTTCGGCTCCGTCAAGACCACGGATGTTGCGGATGCAGTTGCCGCAGCGGGTCTCGGTGCCCTCGACAGGCGCAAAATCGAGCTCAGCCCGATCAAGATGACGGGTGAACACCAGGCAACGGTTCGTCTTCGTGACGAACTGAGTGCGACCATCACACTGCTGGTGGTAGCTGCCAAGTAAGCTCTACAGCTTTACACCCGTGTGGCGGTGGGTTCCGAAAGGAACCCACCGCCACACCTGTTTAAGCGATGTCACACACCCAATCGGGGGTGATTTTAGTCCCAGAACATGAGGCGCTGTACACAGGTTTTCCCACACCTCGACAAGATTCAATACGTACTTTAGATAGGTTTTCCACACCACATTGTGAATAGAATTAATACCCGATCAAGCTGCATTTATGCGATAAAAAACTTAAGTTGTCCACAGTTGATTCCACAGCTTGTGCACAAGACACGCGGCGTTTCGCCCAGATTCTCCACAGGCTTATCCACAGGGCGGTTTGTTCTCTGCCGAGCCGGGTCCGTATGGTGGGCACGCGGCCGCAATCGAGGTGTGCACAGTGCCCGGCAGCGATGTCGGTGGGCCCTGATAGAACTGCACCACGAGTAAAGGAGGCACGAGTGTCGATCTCTCACTTGGGTCTTGCGGACAAGCGCGGGGCAGACTCACGCGGCGGACTGGAAGCCCGGCACACCGAGCGCACGCTCCCGCACGACCTCCTGGCCGAGCAGAGCGCGCTCGGCGGCATGATGCTGAGCAAGGATGCCGTCGCCGACGTCGTCGAGACCGTGCGCGCCGCAGACTTTTACATCCCCAAGCACGAGATCATCTTCGACGCGATTCTGTCGCTCTACGCGCAGGGCGAGCCGACCGACGTTATCGCCGTCACCGACGAGCTCACCAAGCTAGGCGAGCTGTCCCGGGCCGGCGGCGCGGATTACCTGCACACGCTCACGAGCCTCGTGCCGACCGCGGCCAACGCCGGTTTCTACTCTTCGATCGTCGCCGAACGCGCTCTCCTCCGGCGCCTCGTCGAGGTCGGCACCCGCATCGCGCAGATGGGTTACTCCGGTGAGGGCGAGGTGCTGGATCTGGTCAATACCGCCCAGGCCGAGGTCTATGCCGTCACGGGTGGCAGCGAAACCGAAGACTATGTGCCGCTGACCGACGCGGTCACAGCCGCGATCGAGGAGATCGAGGCTGCCAAGCTCAAAGACGGTCAGATGACCGGTGTTCCCACCGGCTTCGCCGATATGGACGAGCTCACCAACGGCTTCCATCCCGGCCAGCTGATCATCGTGGCGGCGCGTCCGGCGCTGGGTAAGTCCACGCTCGCCCTCGACTTCGCCCGGGCAGCCTCCATCAAGCACGACATGCCCAGCATATTCTTCTCCCTGGAAATGGGCCGCAGCGAAATCGCGATGCGTCTGCTCGCGGCCGAAGCATCCGTGCCCTTGCAGAGCATGCGCAAGGGCGCCGTCGACGCGCGCGACTGGACCACCATTGCCGCCACCCGCGGTCGCATCAACGACGCCCCGCTCTACATCGACGACAGCCCCAACATGACCCTGGTCGAGATCCGGGCCAAGTGCCGCCGGCTGAAGCAACGGGTCGGCCTCAAGATGGTCATCATCGACTACCTGCAGCTGATGACGTCGGGCAAGAAAGTCGAGTCGCGCCAGCAGGAGGTCAGTGAGTTCTCCCGCGCGCTCAAGTTGATGGCCAAGGAGCTTCAGGTTCCCGTTATTGCCCTCTCCCAGCTCAACCGTGGTCCCGAGCAGCGCGCGGACAAGATGCCGGCCATCTCAGACCTGCGCGAGTCCGGTTCGCTCGAGCAGGACGCCGACATGGTCATCCTGCTGCACCGCGAGAGCGCGTACGAGAAGGACAATCCGCGCGCCGGCGAGGCGGACCTGATCGTCGCCAAGCACCGTAACGGCCCCACGCGCACCGTCACGGTCGCGTTCCACGGCCACTACTCCCGCTTCGCCGATATGGTGCCGGGCGCCTGACACCCTTTAGGTTCCTGATCTACATGTCATAATCCTGATCTTGTTGTCCATCGCTTGTCAGTGATGACAACTAGCAAACCTCGAAAGTCGAAACAGCTTGGCGTGACTCGCCCACCGCGTCAGTCAGTAGCGGCCCTGTGGATGGACTGGAGCGCCGCACGGCTTCAACCTTCACTCGCGGGAATCGCCAGGGCCCGCCGGCGTCGGGGCAGCCTTTCGCGAGGCCAGCCTTCTCCCGCTGGCCTGCGCCGGTGGACCATCGGCGTGCGCGGGGCACAACAATCAGCTAGCATCACCGCATGAAGCGCATAACATATATCGGCGGCTCCATTGTCACGAGCAACAGCATCACATCAGCGCTTCTCGACTACGTCACCTCAGTGGCCGATAGCGACAATAGTGTGGCTGTGGATGTCACCGTGCTCGACGAGAACGACGAGACATCCGTGCACACGCTAACTCTCAGCCCAACCAGTCAATTCGACGTCGTCGATGTCGACGTCGAAGGGATGACGGAGGAAGATGAGGCGACGCGTTTCCCGTTACCTGAAATGCCGATGATCGGTATTACCGGCACCGTCGAAACCACAGGCGACGCTGGTCGGACGGCCAAGGACTTTAACCTTGTCGCTAACGAAATCGACAACGGACTTGGGAGCATTCATGGGTAAATTTATCTACGGGACTCCGTCGATCACCGTCGATTTCGACGACCGGGTGCTCGCTCACCTCAAGATCGTCATTTTGTCCAAGGTACGCCGAGGGGAAAGTTTCACATTTTCGTGGGAATACTCGGCGGCATCAGGACACGGTCACAGCACCATTTGGATCCACCCAACGATTCCGCTTCAATTCGACTTTTTCGGCAATAGGGAACCACTCCTAAACCGTGCTTGGGTCGAGGAATTGGTGCGTCTGTCAAACACACCAGGCGGCCTGCGGGTAACGCCGGAACCGGCCGAGTTGGAGACGCCCGCACGCGATCGATAATTGCCTGACTACTCCACCCTGGCTCCCGGCGTGAAGCCTGCCAGCGGGGTCAGGGCCAATGGATGCGTGACGTCGTGTCGATGGCCCGGATTGCGACGGACGCACTCGCCCTCAGGGGCTCCATCAGGTCAAAGGGCTAAGGCACGCACCCACTTTCGGGGCAGTGATAAACTTAGCTAAATTTATGAACTTGGGCTGTGGTGTCCGCGGAAGTTCCGGTCGGCCTCGCCCCGGAAGGACGGCTTAGCCATGTCCCAACCTCTCTTCGAAGCGAGCACGGTGCCACCGAGACTCTTGATTCTCGGGATCACCGCCTGCCCCACGGGCATAGCGCACACCTACATGGCGGCCGAGAAGCTCGAGAGCGCAGCGGCTGAGTTGGGCTACGAGATGAAGGTCGAGACGCACGGCTCGGTCGGCGTCGAAGGCACCTTCAGCCAGGACGACATCGACCGTTCGGACGCAATCGTGATCGCGGCCGACACCAAGATCGACGCCTCGCGCTTCGTGGGCAAGCGGATCGTCTCCGTCGGGGTCGCCGACGGCATTCACCGCCCCGCCGCCCTGATCCGGGACGCCCTCGCCGCCGAGCCGTCCACCGTCGGCGACAGTTCCAGCCGGGACGCCACGCCCTCGGGCAGCGGCAAGGCCGACTTCGGAAGCACCCTGTACCGCGCACTGATGAACGGCGTGTCGTACATGATCCCGTTCGTTGTGGTCGGCGGGCTCCTGATCGCCATCTCGCTCTCCTTCGGCGGCGAGGCGACCCCGAATGGGCTCGTCATCCCGGAGGGCAGTTTCTGGCTGACGCTCAACCAGATCGGCGGACTCGGTTTCACCCTGATGGTGCCGATCCTCTCTGGCTTCATCGCCTACGCCATCGCCGACCGGCCCGGGCTCGCACCGGGCATGATCTGTGGCTGGATCGCCACGACCGGGGCCTTCTACAATTCCGAATCAGGCGCCGGCTTTATTGGCGGCATCATCACCGGTTTCCTGGTCGGCTTCGTCGCCCTCGGCATCAAGAAAATTCCCGTACACCGCTTTATCAAGCCGATCATGCCGATCCTCGTGATCCCCGTGCTCACCACCGTGATCGTCGGCGGCGCCTTCGTGCTCGCCCTCGGCCAGCCGATCAGCTGGGTCTTCTCCAGCATGACCACGTTCCTCACCGGCCTGCAGGGTGGCAGCGCGATCGTGCTTGGCCTGATTCTCGGCGCCATGGTCGCCTTCGACATGGGCGGCCCGATCAACAAGACCGCATTCCTCTTTGGTGGAGCATTGATCGCGGAGGGGAACTCAGCCCCGATGGGCATGGTCGCCGCCGCGATCGCCGTCCCGCCGCTCGGGATGGGCTTGGCCACCCTGATCCGCGGCCGCTACTTTTCCAAACCAGAGCGTGAAGCCGGCATCGCCGCACTGTTCCTGGGATTCTTCGGCATCACCGAGGGCGCGATTCCGCTCGCCGCGGCCAAGCCGCTGCAGGTCATCCCGGCGAACATGATCGGTGGCGCCATGGCCGGAGGCATTGCCGCCCTGTTCGGGGTCACCAACTCCGTACCGCACGGTGGCCCAATCGTCGCCGTCTTCGGTGCGGTCTCCGGGGTGCCGATGTACTTCGCGGCCTTGCTCACCGGCGCCGTCGTCACCGCCCTCGTTTCGGTGCTGCTGCTCGGCATTTCCGCGCGCAAGTCGACCCGCCACGCTGCAGCGACGGGTGCGGCCACGGGCACCGCCGCCGGGGCTTCCGGTCCTGTCCCCGCGTTCACGGGCCCATCGGACGCGGATGCCGGCACGGTCGGCTCGGTCGCGTCCGAGTCCGAATCGTCGCCTATGCCCCCGGCGAAGAAGACGGTGCTCGACTATATCGACGAACGCACGATCGTGCTCGACGTCGAAGAGACCGACCGGGATGCGATGATCAGCACCCTCGCCGGCCTGATGAGCAAGACCGGCCGCGTCACCGACGAGACCCTGGTGACCCAGGCCGCCCTCGCCCGCGAGAAGCACGGCACGACGGGCATCGGCGACGGCATCGCGATCCCCCACGCAAAGTCGGACGGTGTAACCGCCCCGGTACTCGCCTTCGCCCGCAGCACGCAAGGCATCGACTGGAACTCAGCCGACGGCTCCAAGGCCACGCTGATCTTCATGATCGCCGTCCCGGAGGCGGAGGCCGGAACCGAGCACCTGAAGGTACTCGCCCAGCTATCCCGCGCCCTGATAAAGCCCACCTTCCGCGACGCCCTCCAGGCCGCCACGACCCCCGCGCACGTACTCGAGGCGCTGGCCCTGCAAGTCGGCGCGAAGACGGTCGCACCCGACGCGTTCTAGGAGCCTGCCGATGGTACGCATCGGCAAACCCGAGCGCTTAGCCTCCAGCAGACCAGAAACGCCGCGGCTTCGGGTCGAAAACTCAACGATTTCGGCCTGCCAGGTTGGGTGTCACGAAGGAACGTCTAGCGGGGCACTGGCTGATGTTTTCGTTTACCGAATTTGTTGTCGGGAACCGCGACTGATTCAGGTCGCTGCGGTCGGTCAGGCGATGCTCGTATAGCGGGAGCAGGCATCGAGCACCTTGTTGGCATCATGAGTTCCTGCGCGATTGATGCCTTGCGGACCGAAAATCGGAAACGGTAGATCTAGCCGGCGCCCATCGACAGTCTGAAAAATGCGGAGGGCCAGAACCGCGACGCTGATATTTCCTATTTCGACCATGTGTCGGCCGGGATGGGCGTAATCAATGTCGTTCCAGGGCAGGGCCATTTGAGGGACATCGGTTCGTCCGCGACCCCAAAGCTCGATTCCTTTCGGTCCGAGCGTGACCACGAAATGCTGGCGCAGTCGCGGTCGGTCGGTCCCAATCGTCTTCAGGGCGTCGATGAGTGCCGGGGTGCGCTGCGTCATGAAGACAAAGGCGTCGGGTCGAACCGCCTTTGCCGCTCGCAACTTGGCGCGCTGGAATACGGCGGTGCCCAAGAAAATCAGGGCGACAAGCACTCCAAGCCCCACCAGCCCGATCCGGCCTGTTTGTTGGAACGACATTCGATCGGCGAACTGGCCATCTGCGCCAACCAACAGGTCGCTGAGGACCACGGCGATGAACCCGATCGCGATGATTGCAAGGCCCCAGATCCCGATCTTCATTGGCAGCGAGGTGGGCACGTCGACGAACCGCACGGCATTGCCGAGCGACGACGTGTTGACTACCGCTCCAGAGGTCATGAGCCGAGCCTACCCATGGGGTGACCCGGAGCGGTAGCAACAACAGGGGTCGGAAATCACACGCCGTTAGGGCTGGTGATGCGGTCATGACGCGGCAGCATTGCTGCTCACCAAGGTGATGAGGGCAGCGGTGAGATTGCGTCCGGCAACCCTTGAGACACTAGGCACCGCCCAATTCGCCAAATGCAGTCAGATTCATGTGTGGGGTGTCTCGTAACCTCGGTGTGTCGAAACACATGAGATGTAAGACGACTCGAAGCCCGATAATGCGACATCGAGCTTCACAGGGCGCCGCCATTTATCTCCAAACTCCACAGAAACCCTGCCAGATAGGGTTCAAGCTCGATCTTCTTGGCACTGACACGCAAGGGTCTCAGACCCTGCTCATTAAAGGATTCGTCACCCCTCCGCCCGGCGTGAGCGCTCCTTGGGTAGTTCGAGGCCGTGTTTGGCAATTACGGCCTCCGCTTGCTCTTTGTAATCAACCCGTATGAAGCGCCTCGAGAAGGCCCATTTGATCCACGGCTCCTGGCTGTCGTGAAAACTCGCGTGTGCCGCGAACTCGCGTCGAACTCGCTGATGTCACTGCCAGCTGCGCGGAGATGATCGCCGTTGAGCAGTTCAGACTCCAGCTCTGACCAAACTAAGCCAGCAAAGTAGGCCACGAAGAAGCTCGCCGCTCCCACCTGCCAGGAATGTCTGGCTATGAACTGCGAGGGTAACCGCGCTGTCGCGTCGAAAAGCGCGTCGACCGCTGGCGCGAGCCTTTCAATTTGGCGTCGTTTCACCGCGCTCGTGTTTGGGTGATGAGTTATGTATTCGTCGGGAAGCAATGCCGGAGCGAGCATCGCTGCCTTCTGAAATGCGAAGATGACCTCATCGATCTGCTGGCGATCACGGATGAGCCGTGATTTTTTGGCCTCCAATCGGGCGTAGCAAAGTACTCTACGACGAGAGTCGTGATGAGAGCGACGAGCACGGGAACGTCGATTTTGCTGAAGGCGTCAGCTATTTCATTCGGGATCATGGGCAAATCTTTTGCATCAGGTTCGTCGATCTTGCGTTCTACTCGTCTGCACCTGGAGCAGGGTCAGCCCGTCGTGGAGGCAGAATGCGGTACAGGCTCGATTTCGTGATGCCGGTCTTAGAAACAATGTCGGGGATTGTGTGCCCCGCGTTGCGCAGGTGATCAGCGTAGGCGAGTTTTGTGGGATCCACGACGCTGGGGCGCCCGATGCGCCGGCCCTTGCTCATCGCAACTGCACGGGCATGGGCGGCACGTTCGAGCGAATAGATGCGCTCCATCTGTTCGAATAAGGCGAGCATGACTACGGCTAGCTGCGACATCGAATCATCCGGATTGGCGGAGTCGACCCGAATCGGATCGGCTAGGTTTCGTTCCCCGACGCCACGTTTGCGCAGGTCGTGGATCATGTTTAGCGTGTCTCGAACAGTTCGGCCGAGACGGTCCAGGGTGTGCACCACGATTACATCGCCGTATCGAGCGACTTTGAGAGCCGCCGTTAGCCCCGGTCGGTTTGTCGTCGAGCCTGATTTCTTGTCGACGTAGACCTGATCGGCGGGGATCCCGACGGCGCCGAGCGCGTCGAGCTGCCGGTCGAGGTCTTGCTTGGCAGTCGAGACGCGAGTTTAGTTAATATCCACAGCGGCCGTACCGGAAGTCGTTTTTGTACGAGAGAAACGAAAGACCTTTTCGAACCTAACTTTTGGAACGAATTTCCACAGCGTGTCGAAATTCTAAACTCCGCCGTAGGAGGCGTTCCACTTTCAAGGATATGGAACGGTTCGGCTTCGAGGCTTTACGTTCAGTTCGGCACTCGGATTGAAAGTCGTTGCGGCGTCCGCGGCGCAGCGTTCCGAGCTCGCATGTTTACGCCATTCTCCTCTGGTCAGTGTGCTGGCTTGAGGCCGGTGATAGCGCGGCTGTGGGGGAGGCGCAGCAACAGCAGTCCCACCGGCCAAGCGATTCCGATCGTGAGCAGGTAGACCACGGGTTTCGATAGACCCAATGAGTGGAGGCCTGTGACCACCGCAGGGTGGATAAAGAGCACCGTTAATGACGCCCGGGCAAGTTGAGTGACCGCTCGCGAGAGCTGGCCAATGCCGCCGACTCGGCTCTTTCGTCTGACACTGGGTTTGGCATCCTCCCCAACAGAATCGCCGCCCAGCAGACCCTCTGTAATGAGAATGAAGCCGAAGGAAAGTGCGACGGCCACCACTATGCTCACGACCGGGGTACCCACATCGAGCCGCTTCAAATCAAGCGGCTGCGACCATCCCAGAACGATGAGGGTAAAGGAAACCGCAAGCAACACGACACCAGTGACAATCGGGTGCCGCACCATACCCCGGGCCCGCCGCATCGAACGCCCGGCAACGATGAAGATGATGCACGCAAGGGCGAGCCCCAGGCTCAACGGCAGGAATCGTGCAGGATGTCCCGGGATGTACGCCGCCGCGATGAAAAGTATCGCGGCGATGGCCCACTGCCCGGGTAGCGGCAACCGTGACACAGGCCAATAGATGACAGCGGCGAAGAACAACGCTGTCACAAACCACATCGCCCAAAAGGGCCCATCGGTCGCGAACTGGCCGCCCCAGAGAAGGTGCGCGAGCCTGATCGGATCGAAGCCGCCCTCCACACTTTCGGTCCCTAAGGTGACCGTTCCAAGCAGCACGAGCCAGACCGCGTAGGGGATGAGGAGGGACCTGACCCGGTTCCTAACCTCCCGGTTGAACGACCGACCGACCTTCCAGAGATAACCGGAGAGCAAAAAAAAGATCGGTACATGCCAACTGTAAAGAAATGGTCGTGCTGGACCGTCTACCCAGATGTGGCCGGCCACGATTGCGAGCATTGCGAACACGCGCACAGCGTCGAGGGACACGGAGCGGCCTCCGTGGAAGCCAGCACGGACGCGCGCTCCCGTCGATAGGAATTTTTTCTCGTTGGTCCCACCGTCGTCTTGCCCGCTACTGCTGATAGATCTTCCTCCCAATATTCACTGGCAAGTCGTCATCGTTCGACCATGGACGAGGACATAGGTGATGTCCAACAAACTGTCCAGCGCAACTATCGGTGCGGATGCATCGTACCTTCGGCGCCTCAAACCCCATGATGATCAGATGCCTCCCCTTGGTGCAGGCCAGCTAGTCGCAGTACCGCGGCTAGTCTTTCTGGCGCACCAGGCCAGTGGCGTTTGATCGCGACGCTACCTGCTTGTTGGGTCGCGAACTGCAGCGCGATCGCGACAATAAGGGCGCCGTCAGCATATCCCAGAACCGGGATGAAGTCAGGGATCACATCAATGGGAAATAGAAGGTGAAAGAGAAGAATGTGGAGCCATATTCGCACGCCCATGGACACTGAATGATCGCTCGCGAGCCGCCGAAGGAGATGCGAAGTATCGGGCACGAGCCGCAACAAATCCTTGAGCGATGCACCTCTTAGGTGACGCGTGGATTCAATCCAGAGGAAAAGCACGAGCGCGAGCCAGAAGAGTGCGAGGCTTCCCAGGGCGCTAGCGCGAACTGCCACCATTCAGTCATCATTCACGCCCCCCGTGACGAAAACCACGAGCGTCTTAGCGTTCGTCGCAGCAAAGTATTCCAACTCCAATCGCATTCCAACCGACTATCACCCACTTCCTCGTCGGCCTTGGCGGTTATTGCTGTGAACCGAGATGGGGTCCACCAGTTGTACCGACTCAAGTGTGTCCCACTCGGCGCTGCTTGGCGTTTGTCGAGCCGACCGCTGGTGAGCCCGCCCTTGACACGGGCGTCGATGGCTCTCTCGGTGAGCGTTGGCTCTCTCACTTTCTTCTCACGGTGGTGTCAATAGCGTCAGTTTTATGACAAAGATGGCAATAACTATCAGGGGCCTGTTGCGGTCCTTCGGTTCCCGGCGGCGTTAGCCGACCTCGCTCTCGAGGTGCCGATGGGAGAAGTATTCGGGTTGCTCGGGCACAACGGGGCGGGCAAGACCACGTCGGACTGGCGTAGCTCGCGATAATCATCACCGCCCACCGGCTCTACCTCGCCTCCCGCTAGCGGCGAACAAGAACGCTCGCCTCGCCCCGGACAGGAAAGGAATGACCCGCTGATGGCCGTTTCGATCGTGATACCCACCTACAATGTGGCACCGAGCATCGCTGAGCTCGCCGCACGGATTAGTGACGCCACAACCAATTACGACGCGGAAATCATCTTCGTCTCTTCGGACGACACACCGCAGGTAATAGTTCACGTCGGCAACACCGCCCGCCTCCCCGTCCGCATCATCCACCGAAGTACACCCACCGGCGGCTTAGCGGGCGCGGTCCTCGAGGGCATTGCCGCCAGCGACGGGAAGGGGTGCATCGTGATGGACGGCGATCTGCGGCACCCTCCCGAGATGATTCCGATTCTGCTAGCCGCAGCTGCTAGCGAACACGAAGATGTGGTTGTCTCCTCCCGGAACCTTGACGACGGTTCATCCGGCGGGCTCGCAGGCGCATCCCGCCATATCGTCTCCACCGCAGCAAACCTCCTGGCACGCGCAATGCTCCCGTCAGGCTGCAGAACTGCACTGACCCGATGACAGGCTTTTTCGCCGCACACCGCGCCACCATAGATATATCAGCGTTGCAGCCACGAGGATTCAAAATACTGCTCGAGATTCTGGCCCGCAATACGGTCACCGTGGTGGAGGAACCGTTCGTTTTCGACGAACGACAAGCCGGTGTATCCAGAGCCGACTTCCAGCAAGGGGTCCGCTTCGTCACGCAACTTGCCGCACTCCGCTTCGGTCACCTTTCCGGCTTCGTCAACATCGGCGCAGCTGGCGCGGTAACGAACCTGCTCATCATGGCAGGACTGCAGGCTCTCGGCGTGTGGTACATCGCTGCTGCAATCATCTCTGCAGCCGTCACAATCGTCGGCAATTTCCTCCTCCAAGAGCGATTCGACTTCCGAGACCTCCGAGGACCTGCCGCATCCGGATGTATCCGATTTGCCCGATCCTTCGCCCTCAACGGCGTCGAGGCGACGGTTCGCACCGCTGTGCTCTGGGCCGTCGTCGAGACAACGACACTGCCAGGAATTGCAATGCAGGCCGTCCTCATCGGCATCGGATTCATGCTCAGATTCTTTCACCACTCCCAACGTTGAACGTCAACGGCGGTATGGTCACCTCGTGGCCCACACAAACCCATCCATGATTAATTCTGGGAAGAGAGCGAACACATGAGTCAAGAAGTGAATATTGCTGCACAGCAGAAGTTTGGTGACGCCGTGAACAGCGGAGAACTCGACCTTCTCAACGACCTCGTGGCCGAAGACGCAGTCGACAACGACCCGGCCCCGGGCCAGGGCCCGGGCCACGCAGGCTACAAAGCGTTCTTTGGCGAGATGATTGCCGCTTTCCCCGACCTGCACATCGAAGTCGAGCGCCTCGTCGCGAACGACACCGACGTCGCATTCGCGTACACTCTCACCGGCACCCACCAGGGCCCTCTCATGGGCCACCCGGCTAGCGGGAAAACGATGTCTGTTCGTGGCATGCAAATCAGCCGGTTCGAGAACGGGAAACTTGTCGAGCGTTGGGGTAGCAGCGACGAACAGGGCATGCTCCAACAACTCGGCCTGGCACCGTAACCTGCGATAACTGGCGTGCCTAATCAGAAGGAGTAGGGCGGAGGACGCTTATTTGACTATGGTTTATGACGCGAGACGGCCTTGATCGCGCACTGGGCACGCAGGCAGAACTGTACTGGTGTGCCTGGTAGCGCCTCCGATCCGTCAACGCTGGCGCGTAGGTAGGGGTGGCTCGTAAATTCGTTGCCGCTACCAACATTGCGCGTATCGTTTCGCCGCGCGTTTTGTTGGTCTTATGAGGACGAGCTGACCTAGCGGATCTCACGGGTAATCAGCTGACGGAGGCTTCTGCGGCGCTGCGAGGTGACGGCCCAGGCAGTGGACACAGCACGATGAATTTTGTTGTACCCGCCTGTTCGTTGAGTGCGGCGGCGTGGCTCCATAGGAAGATCCATATTTTGACCATGGCTGTGTCGGCCGACGACGGCATTGCAAACTTGTACATGCAGATTGCATAGGTTTCGGTGACGGAGGCGTCATACAAGGGGCCGAAGGCGAGTGCGTCACCGGCGGCTACTTGTTCGAGAAGCAAATGGTCGCCGGCACCGTCACGGGGGGACGCGGCTCCGTCTCGGCGGTGGCCATGGTGCGGTCCCGGACGCTCGAATGACGAGTGTAGACAAGGCACTCCCTGGATGTGGTGAGTGAATCCGCTGACAGGGCCTAGAGCAACGCAGAAAATCTATGTGACCCAAATGGGGTGTGTCAAGCCGGTTGATGACTCAGAAATCGGTCACAAATAACTTCCGAAACAACGCCCTTGACCATTGAGACTCACAGGCCTCGGTTTCAGCATCTGCAGGATATTAGTAATTCTCGTCAATTTGGCTTGCGCGCTGATCCTTTGCAACACGTGAAATGCCTGGCGGATTATGTGACAAATTTCGGGTTTCTGGGCGATACGGACGTGATGTCACGTAATCGAACGTTTAGATGACAGGGGTCGAGCATGCACGTCGGATGCATGCGCGTGTCAAAAGCTGATGGTTCGCAGAGCACTGATCTACAACGAGACGCACTCCTGGCTGCCGGCGTCCCTGCAGGGGATCTCTACGAGGACCGGGTATCCGGCAAGAAGGACGGACGGCCACACCTGGCGGCCCGCCTGAAGGCGCTGCGTCATGGTGACACGCTCCTGGTTCGGAAGCTGGACCGGCTCGGCCGAGACCACGATCATCCCGACCTCGGGCCCGGGGCGGCAATCGACACCACCACTGACCGTGCGGGTCGTGGGCTACACGATCGACGACGGACGCGACAACCCTGACGCCGACCGGCTGCTGACCACGATCCTTGATCCGGCCGAGGCCTCCGCGGAAGAACTCGCGACCGTGTATTCCGAACGGTGGGAGATCGAGTCCGTGTTCGACGAGCTGAAGTCTCACCAACGCGGTCCGCGCATGGTGATGCGGTCCAAATTCCCCGACCTGGTCAAGCAGGAAATCTGGGGGCACCTCTGTTGCCACTACGCGATCCGCACCCTCATGGTCGAGGCCGCCCAGCATGCTCACCGCGACCCTGACCGGGTCTCCCTCATCGCCGCACTCCGCATCGCCCGCCGTTCCGTGACTCAGGGCGCTTTTTTCCCCTCCGCGCCCTGACTACGCCAAAGCGGTCTGGCGCCATGCGGTACGCGCCCTGATCCGACGGCTGAACCCCGCGCGACGACGGCGTTCAAACCCTCGCGTCATCAAACGCAAGGTCTCAAAATGGCCCGCCAAACGCTTCCACCACGCGCACTGGCCACAACCCCTCCACGAGCCAGAAATCGCCACTCAACCGCTTTAATGAACGATATTGGGCTTGATAACTCGAACCACCGGCCGTCGGCTTCAAAGATCCGAAATAACGCCCTTCGAATTGGCACCGCAACCTCGCAGCGAGGGAAGTTTTCACGGTGAGTGCTTTCGTCGCAGAGACCGCCGCCGGGAACACTCTTGCCCGGATTGCACAGGACGCCGGATTCGGAAGAACCACGCTTTCTCGGCAATTTAAGGAACATGGAATCCAGCCACCTCCTTGTGGTCGTCGCCCGAAAGACATTTCACGGGAGTTTCCCGTGCGGCACTACGTCGACCAGGGTGAGTCCGCCCGGGAAATTGCAGCGATCCTCGGGATGAGCCCGAGTGCTGTCCTCCGTAGACTCCGTCGGGAAGGCATCCAAACGCGTCCAAGAGGCGGCGCGAGGCTCATACCAGTTCAACTTCGTGCTTCGGACTCACGGGTGGACTCGCCTTCCGCCGAAAAGTTGGTCGTGACACGCCCCACTCTCGATTCTGGCATCGAGAGACGACGCATTTCGTAGCAGGCATGGAGCGTCCAAGCGCTAACGATGCAGCGGGTCTAGCTTCTTACAAGTTTCTGCTGCAGTGGATGTTGCATTAGTCGGTGTGCCGACTGGCGGCTGTGGAACGGTCACGATGGATCGAGTTGTGTGTCCTTCCGGATCCTTCTTGGCGCGAGCTCTCCGACACAACAAGATGATTGAGTTGACAACCACCGTGCCCAGGCCAATGACATAGCCAGGGATCCACCAGGCGCTCGACCGGTCCTCCGATCCCGGTGAAGTTGACGCAGCCGCGATGAAGCTCGCGCCCAGCGAAACGAACATCAGAGTTCCACCGGCCGTTAGCACGCCAACTTGAATCCGGTCAGCAGTTAATGTCCATGAAGAAGATGCTTTGACATAGTTTCTGATCAGCTGCGATCTCACTTCGCTGAGGGCGCTTGGTCTGGACCAGAGAGCTTCTCAATCGCAGACGTGAGTCGTTCAATTCGACCTAGACCGACGTTCGGCATGAAGGCGCCACCGACTGAGACGCCTATCGCGACGGCGGCTGTGATTGAAGCCACGATGCTCGGAATTTCCTCAACTGCTCACATGCCATAAGGGTATTGCCGGGTGATCTCACCCCTTGACCACCTGCAGGACAAGGTTGAGACACGGTCGAGGATAGTGACAGGAAGACGGGGATTGGCGCGGTGACAGGTGCACAGAATTCGCCGTGATTTCGGCAGTAGCCAATGACAACTGAGTCAGGAACCTACACACCCGCCGCAACGCGGTCATATTCTCCGGGCGGCACGCGAATCCCACTACGCTACGAACGGGGACGAAAGTGCCGTGCAAGCGTTCGGATCGGTCCGTTCTCGCTCGTGGCCGTTCGCCACGAAGGAGACGCGCGTGAGAGTCGGCATCGGACGAGAACGCCTGCAGGGTGAGCGCCGCGTCGCGGCGACCCCCGAGACAGTGACCCAGCTCACAACCCTTGGACTCGAGGTCCTGGTTGAGTCTGGTGCGGGCGCCCCTTCCGGTCACGGCGACGCCGCCTACACGGATGCCGGTGCCGCCGTTGTGCCGCACCTCACCCCGGGCGACCTCGATGTCTACTGCCACGTGCGCCCCCTCGCCCCGGAGTTCGCGGCTGCTCTCCGCCCCGGCACGATTACGGTCGGCCTGGCGTCGCCGGCCTCCGAGCTGGCCACGGTCGCCGCCCTGGCCGCGGCCGGCGCGACGGCCTTTGCCCTCGAACTGGTTCCGCGCATCTCGCGCGCCCAGTCGATGGACGCGCTCACTAGCCAATCGCTGGTCTCCGGCTATCGCGTGGTGCTCGAGGCGGCCATCCGATTCCCCCGCTTCTTCCCGCTCTACATGACCGCGGCCGGTACGATTCCGCCGGCTCGAGTGCTCGTGCTCGGGGCCGGCGTGGCCGGACTGCAGGCAATCGCCACGGCCAAGCGCCTTGGTGCCCGGGTCTCGGCCTACGACGTGCGCCCGGCCTCGGCCGATGAGGTCACCTCCATGGGTGGCACCTTCGTCGACCTCGACCTGGACGCCGTCGAGGGTACGGGTGGCTACGCCCGGGAGCTGAGCGTAGACCGTGCCGTGCGCCAGCGCGAACTGCTTGCACCCTACGTGGCCGCAGCCGACGTCATGATCACCACGGCGGCCATCCCCGGTCGCGCGGCCCCGCTTCTCGTCACGCACGAGATGGTGGCCGCGATGCGTCCAGGCTCGGTCGTGATCGACCTGGCCGCCGAGACCGGCGGGAACGTCGAGGGTGTTCTCGCCGGTGTGGACACCCTGGTGCCCACCCAGGTCGGTGACGGCTCCGTCACGCTCGTGGGCATGAAGGACGCCCCCTCCACGATGCCGGCGGACGCCTCGCGGCTTTTCGCCAAGAACGTGGCCAACCTGCTCGCTTTGATGACCGTCGACGGCACGGTGACGCCCGACTTCACGGACGAGGTCGTCGCCGGGGCCTGCCTGACGCATGACGGCACCATCCGGCACGAACCCACGGCCGCCGCCGTGGCCGCCGCCGTGACAGGAGAACACTGATGGATCCAATCACCCTGCTGACCGTCGTCGTGCTGGCGGTCTTCGTCGGCTTCGAGGTCGTCTCGAAGGTCTCGAGCACCCTGCACACCCCACTGATGAGCGGGGCGAACGCCATCCACGGCATCATCCTGATCGGAGCCATCATCGTCGCCGGGCAGACCCTGGAGCCGTGGCTGCTCGCGGTCGCCCTGCTCGCCGTGGTGATGGCCACCGCGAACCTCGTCGGTGGCTTCGTCGTGACCGACCGGATGCTCAAAATGTTCGCCCCCCGCAAACCGGCCGGCGCCGGCCCGAAGACCGATCCGAAGGACGCGACGAAATGAGCCTGCTCAGCCCCGAGTGGACCAGCCTGCTCTACCTGATCGCCGCGGTCTGTTTCATCTTGGCCCTGCGCGGGCTCTCCTCGCCGAAGACCGCCCGCCGCGGCAACCTGATCGGGGCCGCCGGCGCGCTGCTGGCCGTGATCACCGTCTTCCTCTCCGCCCGGATCGAGAACATCCCGGCCATCCTCATCGCCATCGCGGTGGGGTCGGCGATCGCCGCCCCCATCTCGCGGCGCGTGGAGATGACGCAGATGCCCCAGCTCGTCGCGCTGTTCAACGGCGTCGGCGGCGGTGCCGCGGCACTGGTCGCCATGCTGGAGCTCGGCAGCACCGACAGCCCGTGGAGCAAGGTGGCCGTGGTCTTCACGATGCTCATCGGCGCCGTCTCGTTCTCCGGCTCCGCGGTCACCGTCGGCAAGCTGCAGGGTCTGATCAGCTCCAGGCCTCTCATCTTCCCGGGCCTCGCGATCGTGATGGGCGGCATCGTGCTGGCCGCCCTTGTGGCCGGAGGCTTTGTCGTCGCCACCGGTGCGGCCGGTTGGGCTATCGGTCTGCTCGTGCTGGGACTGCTCGTCGGGGCGCTGCTCGTGCTCCCCGTCGGTGGGGCCGACGTGCCGATCGTGATTTCCCTGCTCAACGCCTTCACCGGGCTGGCCGTCGCGGCCTCCGGCATCGTTCTCGGCAACCTGCTCCTTGTGGTGGCCGGCACCCTCGTGGGCGCCAGCGGCACGATCCTGACCCGGGCGATGGCATCCGCCATGGGTCGCGGCGTGAACGGAATCCTGTTCGGGGCGTTCAAGGGCGGTTCCACCGCCGGGTCGACCGCCCAGAGCGACCGGCCCGTGCGCAGCTCCAATGCGGAAGACGTCGCGGTGCTGCTCAACTACGCCCAGCGCGTGGTCATCGTGCCCGGCTACGGCCTCGCCGTGGCGCAGGGCCAGCACACCATCGCCGAACTCGCCACCACCCTCGAGGCGCGCGGTATCGAGGTCGTCTTCGCCATCCACCCGGTGGCCGGGCGCATGCCCGGGCACATGAACGTGCTTCTCGCCGAGGCGAATGTGCCCTATGAGGCGCTCAAGGAGATGGCCGAGGTCAACCCCGAGTTCAAGAACACGGATGTCGCCCTCGTCGTCGGCGCCAACGACGTGGTCAACCCGGCCGCGAAGACGTCGCCCGGCTCGCCGATCTACGGCATGCCGATCCTCGACGTCGGTGATGCCCGGCAGGTGGTGTTCCTCAAACGGTCGATGCGTCCCGGTTTCGCCGGCATCGAGAACGAGCTGCTCTACGACCCGAAGACGACGCTGCTGTTCGGCGACGCCAAGGACTCTCTGACGAAGGTGCTCGGCGCGGTCAACGCGCTCTGAGTTCGGTGCCCGCCCGGCCCCGGCGCACAGGTCAGGGCGGTAGGGTTCAGTCAGGGATCCGACCCTGATCCCGATCGGGGCGGTTCCGGTGCGAGGGAGGGCCATGACGAGCAGGTGGGCGCGATTCGGTCGCGGATGGCTGACCGCATCCGTCGCCGTCTTCGTCGCCGCCCTCTCGCACATCGCCGGCGGCGGCAACGCTCCCGGCTGGCTCAGCGTGGGTCTGGCCCTCGCCTTCGCGGGGATAGCGTCCGTACTGTTGGCCGGCACAAGCTTGTCGCTATTGCGTCTCTCCCTCTCCGTCGGGGTCAGCCAGCTTCTGCTGCACGTTCTGTTCGGCCTCGGCGGGGCCTCGAGCACGACGATGACGAGCACCTCCCATCACGGAGCCGTCACCCTGGCGGACGCGACCCCCCACCTGATGCACGCGGTCGGCGCCCTGCCTGGTGGCTGGATGTGGGTGGCACACGCCTTGGCCGCCCTCGTCACCATCGCCGCCCTGTACCGCGGCGAGAAGACGTTCTGGGCGCTGCTCGAGGAGACGACGATCCGTCTCATCGCGGTCCTGATCGAACGCCTCGCTCCGGCGCAGATCGGAACGAATGCGGCGACGCTGCGCCCTGCTTTCCGCCGGGTCTTCGTTCCTGCCGATCTCGGCGTACTGCTCTCCAGTGCGCTCCGCCGCGGTCCGCCCCCGCGCGCCCTGGCACCGTGAGGCTCTGACCTTCTCACTCGTGCGCTCTGATCCCGATGCGCTGCACCCTGCGCGCGACCCGCTGACCCGCTGACCCGCTGACACCTGGCCCGAGTGATTCCGTTCGACCTCGGTGAGGTCGCCGGCGTCTGCGCACCCGGCCACCGGCACGTCTGTGCCCGGTGAATCTGCCGTCGCACCGCCCCATCTCTTCCCTCCACGAATCGGAGATTTCAATGATTTCTGCCCAACCGCGACGCCCGGCAGCCGCCGTTTTCCTGACCCTGGCCGTGATCGCTCTGTCCATATTCAGCCCGGTGGCTCCGGCGGCCGACGCCCACGACCAGGTGGCGTTGACCGTGCCGGCCGACGGTGTGAACGTCGACCTCGCTCCCGCCGAGATCGCCATCACGTTCACGCAGGACATCCTCGAGGTCGGCGCCATCGTCATGGTTGTCGATACCGAGGAGAAGAACTGGGCAGAGGGCGACATGCGGCTCGACGGGCCGCAGGCCACCCAGCCGGTGGCGGCCGACCTGCCCGACGGTGCCTACGACGTGCGCTGGCGGGTCGTGTCCGCCGACGGTCACCCGGTCTCTGGCGCCTTCGCCTTCACCGTGGGCGCCGCGGCCCAGCCTCGATCACAGTCGACTGCGGGTGCAACCGCGGCGCCGGACCCGTCCGGCGACGCGACATCCGCCGCCTCGGAAGAGACCGCCGACGGAACGGGACTCGCGGTGGTCGCGGTGGGTCTCCTCGGTGCCCTCGGTGGACTGGCCGCCGTCGCCCTGTTCATTGCCTGGCGAGCCAGGCGCCCTGGCAACCCGTGAAAAACCTGAAGCACCTGAAGCACCTGAAGCACCTGAAGCACCTGACACGCCGCATCGTTTCCCGAGCACCCAACGCACCACACCAGGAGAACCCCTCATGAAGCTCAACACCGTTCCCACCCGATTCGTCGTTGCCGCCGCCGCTCTGATGCTGGCCCTCTCGGGCTGCGCCGGCGCGACCGAGGCACCCGCGGCGACGACCGACAGCGCCACCTCGGCCGACACCCTGGCCATGACGGATGCCTGGGTCAAGGCGAGCGAGTCCGGCATGACCGGCGCCTTCGGCCTGCTCGAGAACTCCGGACCCGACGACATCACGGTCGTCTCAGCCGAGACATCCGCAGCCTCGATGATCGAACTTCACGAAACCGTGGCCAACGACGCCGGCGACATGGTCATGCAGGAGAATCCGGATGGCTTCGTGGTGCCGGCCGGCGGCTCCATCGAACTCATCCCTGGCGGCCGCCACATCATGCTGATGGGGCTCACCGGCCCGCTCGCCGCCGGCGATGCGGCCGCCTTCACCCTCGACCTCGCCGACGGGTCGAGCCTGGACTTCTCGGCCCCGGTGAAGGACTACACCGGGGCCAACGAAACATACGAGGGCGACACCGAAATGGACATGGATACCGACAGCCAGTGAGTTCCCTCACAGAGAATGAACGGAGTGGACCGCCCGAATCGTCCGTGCAGTCGGGCCGCCGGCTCAGCCGGCGCCGCCTTCTTCTGGGTGGTGCCGCCGCCGGGATCGGTGCGGCCGGAGCCATGGGCATCGACCTCGTGGCCAAGGCCGGGATCGGCGGCTCTGCGGCTCCATCGGTACCGCTCTTTCGCGGCACCGACGCCGTTCCCTTCTTCGGGGTGCACCAGGCCGGGGTGGACACCGACCCGCAGGCCCGGGTCACGTTCGTGGCGCTCAACCTGCCCGCGCAGATCGACCGGGCCGCGCTGCGGCGGATGATGCGCATCCTGACCGACGATGCCGCCCGGCTCACCCAGGGCGAGGGCGCCCTGGCCGACTCGGAACCCGAGCTGGCCGTCGTGCCGGCCCGGCTGACGGTCACCTTCGGCTTCGGGCCCTGCCTCGTCGCCGTCGCCGGGGGAGAGGCTCCCGGCTGGCTGAGGCCCCTGCCCGCGTTCACGATCGACCGGCTCCAGCCGGAGTGGAACGACGGTGACCTGCTGCTGCAGATCGCCGCCGACGACCCGATGACGGTCGCCCATGCCACCCGGATGCTTCTGAAGGACCTGCGCTCCTTCGCGTCGGTGCGGTGGGTTCAGTCCGGCTTCCGCCGAGCAGCCGGTTCGGAGAAGCCCGGCACCACCATGCGCAACCTGTTCGGCCAGGTGGACGGCACCGCGAACCCGGCCGCCGGAACGGCCGACTTCAATGCCCTGGTCTGGGGCACGGCCTCCGGTCCCGGCTGGCTGGTGGGTGGAACCAGCCTCGTCCTGCGCCGGATCAGCATGAACCTCGACACGTGGGACGGGCTCGACCGCTCGGGCCGCGAGTCCGCGGTCGGACGCACTCTCGCCGTCGGGGCGCCGCTCACGGGCACGAAGGAGCGCGACGAGCCCGACTTCACGGCGACGAACGCGCTCGGGTTCCCGGTCATCCCCGAGTACTCCCACCTGCGTCGCGCCCGGTCGGAGGACCGGTCCCAGCGCATCCACCGCCGCGGCTACAATTATGACGACGCGCCTCAGGGTTCCGGCGTCTCCAACTCCGGACTGCTGTTCGCGTCTTTCCAGGCGGATGTCGACGCGCAGTTCGTGCCCATCCAGCAGCGCCTCGACACCCTCGACCTGCTCAACCAGTGGACCACCCCGATCGGTTGCGCAGTGTTCGCGATTCCGCCGGGATGCGCAACGGACGGCTACATCGGCGACACCCTGTTCTGACCGATCTGCGCACCGGGGCCCAGCGGGCGGCCAGGACCGCCCGCGTAGACTGTATTCGTCTCAACCCGCAATGAAAGAGGTCGTCGCGTGGCGAACGCCCAGGCTCCACACTCCACCACCGGCCGGTACTGGCCGGTGCCGGTGCTGCGGGCCGCCCTCACCCTTGTGCCGGCGGCCGCGATTACCTTCAACGCCGATCATTCGGCGGAATTCGGCCTTCTCGTGTTCGGCGTCTTCGCGCTTCTCAGCGGACTCACGGTGGGTCTGCTCAGCCGGCGCACGCTGGCCGATCCGCGGGAGCGGTCCCTCTTTGTGGTGCAGGGCGCCGTTGGTGTCGCCGCCGGCCTCCTCGCGCTGCTCTTCCACGCGGGCGGGCTCGGTTTCTTCCTCCTCCTGGTCTCGGTCTGGGCGGCGGTGACCGGTTTTCTCGAGCTGTACAGCGGCATCCGTGCGCGTCGGCGCGACCCGGCCGACCGTGACTGGCTGCTGGTCGGCGCCGTCACCGCCCTGCTGGCCGTGATCTTCCTGCTGCTGCCGCCCAACGCAGTGGTGTCGGTCGGCCTGTTCGGCGCCTACCTCGTGATGCTCGGCGTCTACCTCGCCATCGCCGGGTTCTCCCTCAAGTGGTCCGGCACGGATGCCGCCCGCGCCCTCACGGCCTCACCCAACGATTCGGACACCCTGTGACCCAGAACACCCCGCGCACGCCCAGCCGTTCCGAGAAGCTCAAGCCGATCGAACTCGTCGGCTTCTCGGCCGTGATGGCCGTGTTCCTCGGCCTGGTCGTGCTGATGAGCACCCGGGACGTGGTGCTGGCGTTGATCGGCTTCGGCGGCACGTTCATCCTCGTGCTCGTCGTGATCGCGATGCTCGTGCTCGGCATGAAGCCGAACCCGGCCGAGAGGTCCGACCTCGACGAGCAGGACCGCGGCCTCTGAACGGAGGCGCCGTGCGTACTCCGACGCCACGAGCATTCTGACGCCGCGCGTGGGGTGCGCTGCTGCGCACGTGGCACGCCACCAGCGGAACGGCGCAGCACCCGCGCAGCCGCTAGGTCAGGTAGTCGAGAAGCGGGTCCGCGAGACCCACGTAGCTGCCCGGGGTCAGAGCGAGCAGCCGCGCCTTGGCGGCGTCGCCGATCTCCAGTTCGGTGACGAAGGCCACCAGATCGTGCCGGTTGATCCGCTTGCCCCGGGTGAGTTCCTTGAGCAGGGCGTAGGGGTCCTCGATCGTAGAGCGCCCCGCCGACACCTCGGCGCGGATCACGGTCTGGATCGCCTCGCCGAGGATCTCCCAGTTGGCGTCGAGGTCGCGGGCGAGCATGGCGCGGTCGATGTCGATTTCGCCGAGGCCGCGCAGGATGTTGTCGAGGGCGAGCAGGGAGTGTCCGAAGCCCACGCCGATGTTGCGCTGCGTGGTGGAGTCGGTCAGGTCGCGCTGCAGCCGCGAGGTCACCAGTGTCGCCGCGAGCGAGTCGAGGATCGCGCTGGACAGCTCGAGGTTGGCCTCCGCGTTCTCGAAGCGGATGGGGTTGATCTTGTGCGGCATGGTCGATGAGCCGGTGGCCCCGACCTGCGGGATCTGGCGGAAGTAGCCGAGCGAGATGTAGGTCCAGACATCCGTCGCCAGGTTGTGCAGCACCCGGTTCGCGTGGGAGACGCGCGAGTAGAGCTCGGCCTGCCAGTCGTGGGGCTCGATCTGGGTGGTCAGCGGGTTCCAGGTGAGCCCGAGGCCCTCGACGAAGCCGCGCGACACGGCCGGCCAGTCGACGGCGGGATCGGCCGTGACGTGGGCGGCGAAGGTGCCGGTGGCACCGCTGAATTTGCCCAGGTACTCGCTGTCCTCGACCTGCTGGGCCAGGCGCTCGAGCCGGTAGACGAAGACCGCGAGCTCCTTGCCCACCGTGGTGGGTGTCGCCGGCTGGCCGTGTGTGCGGGCCAGCATGGAGTCGGCGCGGTATTCGAGGGCGCGTAGGCGCAGGGCGCCGATGACGGCGCGGAATTTGGGCAGCCAGACCTCGCGCACAGCGTCGCTCACGGTCAGCGCGTAGGACAGGTTGTTTATGTCCTCGCTGGTGGCGGCGAAGTGGGTGAGCTCGTTGATGTGGTCGAGGCCCAGCGTGCTCAGGCGGCGGCGCACGAGGTACTCGACGGCTTTCACGTCGTGCCGGGTGGTGGCTTCCAGCACGGCCAACTCGTCGATCTCGGTCTGGCCGAAGTCGGTGACCAGAGCGCGCAGGCCGAGCTTCTGCTCCGCGTTCAGCGGTACGGAGCCGAACAGGCTGCGGTCGGTGAGGGTGATCAGCCATTCCACCTCGACCTGCACCCGGGCCCGATTGAGGCCTGCCTCGGATAGGTACTCGCCCAGTTCGGTGACGGCGGCGCGGTAGCGGCCATCGAGTGGGCTGAGGACCTGGGGCGGTAACGGACTCATCGGACTCCCTGTCGGATTGCGGGTGCAAGTTGCGCGAAGAGCGCTTCATTTGCGCTTTCAATCATGCCAAGAACCGTGTCAAAGAAAGCATCGTCGGAATAGTAGGGGTCGGGAACGTCCAGCAGGGCAGCCTGGGCCGCATCGAAACTGAGCAGCAGGCGCACCTTGCTGCGGTCACGCTCGGTCGTGGCCCAGTTGCGCAGGATGCGTTCCTGCGCGCGGTCGAGCACCACGACGAGGTCGAGGTCGGCAAACCACTCGGGGTCGAACTGGCGGGCCCGATGATGCCTGCCGTCGTAGCCGCGGGTGGCGAGGGCGGCGATCGTGCGCTGATCCGCCTGCTCGCCGACATGCCAGTCGCCGGTGCCGGCGGAGCTGGTGGTGATCAAACGACCCAGGCCGGAGCGCGTGATCAGATCGCGAAGCATGACTTCGGCCATCGGCGAACGGCAGATGTTCCCGGTGCAGACGAAAATAATGCGGAACGGTGTCGACTCATCGGGTGTGATCGACACAATGTCCATCTCCCCATTGTGTTGCACCCGGCCCCCTCCCCAGCCGCCGTCGTGCGGCATGTTCCGTGAACTCTCGGATTCATAGCGACCACGTCTGCCGGGGGTGGCACGCTCACTGGCAGCGAATCCGCAGCGCGCAGAAGGGCGGAGATGGAGATTCCGGGCGGCACCAGCTCGACTTGCACGATCGTGACTCATTACGCGCTGGAGGCGCGCCTCGACGAACTTCGGCAGCGACGGATGCTGCTGCGCCTGCTGCGCGACGACGTCGACATGGCGGCGGGCCGGCTCACGGCCGGCGACCTGACCGGCTCGTGGCGCTCAGAGGCCCAGCGGAACTACGACCGTCAGCGCAGCGACCTCGCCGGCGAACTCCGCCGAGCCGCCGGGCTCCTCGACGCCGCCCTCACCGAGGTGGTGGCCGCGATCGATCAGGGCGGGGCTGCTCTGGCCGAGGCCCGGGCGCCGGTCCCGACCCTGGCACCCGGCCCGGCTCCAGCCCGGGCGGTGCGATGACGGGGGAGCAGCCTGGCGGCCCCGGCGACACCCTGATCGTGTCCGGCGGCGGGAGCACGCTCGTCGCCACCGACACGCTGCTGGCCGAGGCGGCGCGGCTGCGGCTGCTTCAGGGTGACGCCGAGGACTGGCTGGTGCGGGTGGCGCGCATCCAGGCACTGGATTCCGACCAGCCCCTCGGTCCGGTGATGAGCCTGCCCAACGCCGGGATGAACGTGTTCGCGGCCCGCTCCGCCCTGGAGCGAGTCGCGGAGCGCAGCCAGACCCTCGCCGACGCTCTCATCGCGGCGGCGGAGGGCTACGGCAGGGCCGAGCGCCTGCGGGACTGGGGAGCAAGCCTCTCCGGGGCCTGGCTGGGCTCCACCCTCGGGCTGCTGGCACCTCTTCTGGCCCTGGCGGCCGTGCCCGGCCTCACGGTCGGCGTGGTGGGGTTGGTGCTCGGCGGTCTGCTCACCGGCCGGCGTCCGGGAGACGCGCCCGCCGAGATCGGCGCCTGGGTCCACGCGCATCCGCGGGCCCTGACCAACCCGGTCCTGGTCGAGGCGGTGCGGGTGATCGTCTCCTCGGCCGACGACGCGGCCACCGGTCGTGCCGGGGTGCCGTTCCCGGTGTCACTGGCCCTCGGCGACGAGGGCCTCGGCCTGCTCGGTGTCACGACGACCGCGGCGGGCCTGGTCGGGCTCGCCCGCCCCCTCGGCCTGCTGCGCGAGACTCCCGTGTCGGTGGAGCGGCTCGACGGTGGGACCCGCCCCCTCGGCCCGCCGCCTGCGGGTGCCGCGCGGCCCGGCGCCGCTCTCCCCGGCCGACCCGTCGCTCCGCCGGCCGGCTTCGAGGACCTGGCTGCCCGCATCCCCTCGGTGTCGGAGGACGCCCCGCAGGTGCGCATCGAGCGTTATGGCGGTCCGGACGACGCATCCTGGGTGGTCTACATCGGCGGCACCGCGGCGTGGAGTCCGGTCGCCGGTGAACAACCGTGGGACCTCACCTCCAACCTCGTCGCCCTCGCCGACCAGGGCTCCGGCTCCTATCGGGCGGTCGTCGATGCCCTGCGGGAGGCCGGGGTGGCGCCGGGCGACCCGGTGGTTCCGGTGGGTCACTCGCAGGGCGGGTTGGTCGCGGCGCAGCTCGCGGCGTCCGGGGACTTCAACACCGTCGCGGTGGCGACCTTTGGGGGACTCACCGCCCAAGTGGCCCTGCCCGCAGACGTGGAGGCCGTCATGGTCGAGCACACCGACGACCTTGTCCCTGCCCTGGGGGGAACGGCCACCGGCGACGATGAGCGCCTGGTGGTGCGCCGCGAGGTGTTCGCTGAGACGGAGGTGCCGGTCGACCGGCCGCTGCCGGCTCACGCCCTCACCGCCTACCGGGAGACCGGGCGGCTCATGGACGGCTCCGAGGAACCACGATTACAGGAGTTCCGGGAGACCCTCGGGAAGATCCTCGGCACGGAAGCCGGCGAGTCCTCCCGGTGGCGGGGCTTCCGCCTGGCCGACGGCTGACCCGACGGCTGACCCGACGGCTGACCCGACGGCTGGAGATCGCTACGAGCGGGGGGTGACCGGTCGGATCAGCACGCCGAGAATCCAGCTGATGATGCCCAGCACGAGTGCGCCGAGCACACCCCACCAGAAATCGTCCACCACGAGCCCGAAGCCGACCAGGCCCGAGAACCAGGCCACGATCATCAGCAGGAAACCATTCACGATCAAGGAAATCAGGCCGAGCGTGAGGATGTAGACCGGGAACGCGACAACCCGCACGAAGCCGCCGATCACACTGTTGACGAGGCCGAAGACCAGCGCGACCAACAGATAGGTGGCGATCAGGGCGGTCGTGCCCTCGGCGAACGGATCGACCCGCACCCCGCTGACGAGCAGGGTCGTGAGCCACAGGGCGACGGAGTTGAGGATCAGCTTGATCAGGAATCTGGCCATGACTCCACTATGGCATCGCCGGTGACTGGTCGCACGGATGGGCCAGCCCCGGGCCTAACCATGCGGCCACGTGAATATGCCGCGGCGTAGAATCGCCGAGTGAGCCCATCAGACCCGCCCTCGGTCCGCCTGCGCCCCGAGATTGTCGCCCTCCCGGCCTATCGGCAGGGTCAAGCTGCCGCAGCCAGCGCGTTCAAACTCTCGAGCAACGAGAACCCCTTCGATCCGCTGCCCGGCGTCATCGCCGCCGTGAACGCCGAGACCGCGTACAACCGGTACCCGGATGCCTCGGCGCTGGCCCTGCGCGAAGGGCTGGCCACGCAGTTCGGCCTGAGCGTCGACGAGGTGCACATCGGTGCCGGCTCCGTGGCCCTCCTGGCCCAGCTCATCCTCGCCGCCGCGGGACCGGGTGACGAGGTGCTCTACTCGTGGCGCTCCTTCGAGGCCTACCCCGGTCTGGTCACCGTCGCCGGTGCCACGAGCGTGCAGGTTCCGAACCGGGCCGACCATCGCCACGACCTGCCCGAGATGGCCACCCGCATCACGGACCATACCCGCGTCGTCATCATCTGCAGCCCGAACAATCCGACCGGGACTGCCGTCACGGGCGACGAGTTCGAATCGTTCATGGCCGTCGTCCCGCCGGACCTCCTCGTCATCCTCGATGAGGCCTACTGCGAGTTCGTCACCGACCCCGAGGCGGTCACCGGCCTGCCACTGCTGTCCCGGTTCCCGAACCTGGTCGTGCTGCGCACTTTCTCCAAGGCCTACGGCCTGGCCGGCCTGCGCGTCGGCTACGCCCTCGGTCCCGTCGCCGTGCTCGATGCGGCGAGGTCCACCGCGATCCCGCTCTCGGTCACAGGTGTTGCCGGCGCGGCCGCGATCGCCTCTCTCGACGCCGCCGACCAGCTGCTGCGGCGGGTGCGTGCCCTGACCGAGCGGCGCGACCGGGTCTGGCGCCTGCTGAGCGAGCAGGGCTGGAACATTCCGGTGCCTCAGGGAAACTTCATCTGGCTGCCCACCGCCGAGGACACCGCCGACATCGCCGATGTCCTGTCGGCCGTCGGCCTGATCGTTCGCCCGTTCCCCGAGGGCATCCGAATTTCGATCGGTGAGGAAGAATCCGTGGAGAAGCTCCTGGGTATTTGCGCCGACATTGTTGACGATCTACCAACGGGGCACCCTGCCCGAGGGCTAGGTTAGTACGGTGTCAGCGACCCCGAGTGCCTCTCCCACGGTGCGAATGCTCTCCCCGGAGGGTGTCTTCGCCCCGAGCGATTCCGCGGCCGAGTTCCTGCCCTACCTCGATCGACTGACCGAGGCCGACCATCGGCGGTTCTACCGCGACATGGTGGTGGTGCGCCGGTTCGACACCGAGGCCGCGAACCTGCAGCGGCAGGGCCAGCTGGCCCTCTGGGTGCCCAGCCACGGCCAGGAGGCCGCCCAGGTCGGCTCCGCCTACGCAACCCGGCCGCAGGACCACGTGTTCCCGTCCTATCGCGAGCACGTCGTCGGCATGATCCGCGGACTCGACCCCGTCGATATCCTGCGGATGCTGCGCGGTGTCACCCTCGGCGGCTGGACCCCCGAGGACCACGGCAACTTCCACCTGTACACCCTTGTGCTGGCCTCGCAGACCCTGCACGCCACGGGCTACGCGATGGGCATGCAGCTCGACGGCGCGACCGCGACCGGCAATCCCGAGACCGACCAGGCCGTCATCGTGTACTACGGCGATGGAGCTTCGTCGCAGGGCGACGCCAACGAGGCGCTCGTCTTCGCCGCCAGCTACCAGACCCCGCAGGTCTTCTTCCTGCAGAACAACCACTGGGCCATCTCAGTGCCCGTGACCCGGCAGTCCCGCACTCCGCTCTACCTGCGTGCCGCCGGCTTCGGCATGCCCGGCACCCAGATCGACGGCAACGACGTGCTCGCCAGTTTCGCGGTGACGACCAAGCACCTCGACGACGCCCGCGCCGGCCACGGCCCCGCCCTGATCGAGGCCCTGACCTACCGAGTCGGTGCCCACACCACGGCCGACGACCCCACCAAGTACCGCGACCCGGAACAGCTGGCCTACTGGGTGGCCCGCGACCCGATCGTGCGCTTCCGCAGCTACCTGCAGGGCCTGGGGGTCGAGCCGGAGTTCCTCGACGCCGTCGACGAGGAGGCCGACGACTACGCCGCGGATGTGCGCCGCCGGGCCCTCGACATCCACTCCCCGGAGAAGGCTGTCATCTTCGACAACGTCTACGCCGAACCCCACCCGCTGATCCAGGAACAGAAGGCCTGGCTCGACCACTACGAGGCATCCTTCGAAGGAGGCGACGCGTGAGCGACACGATCGTGACGAGCACCACCGGCCTCGCCACACCGACCACCGCGATGCCGACCCCGGGACACCCGGCCGCCGCCAAGCGGGCCATTCCCGGCACCGGAACGGCGAACCTGCCCATGACGAAGGCCCTCAACGCGGGCCTGCGCCAGGCCATGCGCGACAACCCCCGGGTGCTGATGATGGGCGAGGACATCGGCCCGCTGGGCGGGGTCTTCCGCGTCACCGAGGGTCTGATCGCCGAATTCGGCGACAAGCGCGTGCTCGACACCCCGCTGGCCGAGTCCGGCATCATCGGTACGGCCATCGGCCTGGCCCTGCGCGGCTACCGCCCGGTCTGCGAGATCCAGTTCGACGGGTTCGTCTTCCCCGGCTTTGACCAGATCACCAGCCAGCTGGCGCGGATGCGCAACCGGCACGAGGGTGAGGTCTCCATGCCCGTCGTGATCCGCATCCCCTACGGCGGCCACATCGGGTCGATCGAGCACCACCAGGAGAGCCCGGAGACGTACTTCGCGCACACGCCGGGCCTGCGCGTGGTCAGCCCGTCGAACCCGCACGACGCCTACTGGATGTTGCAGGAGGCCATCGCCTCCGACGACCCGGTCATCTTCTTCGAGCCCAAGAGCCGCTACTGGCCCAAGGGTGAGGTGAACCTTGCCGAGAGCGGCACGCCCCTGCACGCCAGCCGCGTGGTACGCAGCGGCACGGATGCGACGGTCGTCGGCCACGGCGCCATGGTCAGCGTCCTGCTGCAGGCTGCGGATCTCGCGGCGGCGGAGGGAACCAGCGTCGAGGTCATCGACCTGCGTTCAATCTCGCCGATCGACTACGGTCCCATCCTCGCGTCGGTCGAGAAGACCGGGCATCTGGTCGTCGCCCAGGAGGCCCACGGCTTCGTCAGCGTCGGATCGGAGATCGCCGCGACCGTCATGGAGAAGGCCTTCTACCTGCTCGAGGCTCCCGTGCTGCGCGTCTCCGGTTTCGACACCCCGTTCCCGCCGGCCGCCGTCGAGACGCACTTCCTGCCCAGCCCGGACCGCGTGCTCGAGGCCGTCGACCGCGCCCTCTCCTACTGATATGAGTCGCACCAGGGCTTCTCGCCTCACCAATCGCAAGGAGCGTACTCGATGAGCGTGTCGAAATTCACACTGCCCGACGTCGGCGAGGGTCTCACCGAGGCCGAAATCGTGGAGTGGAAGGTGGCGCCCGGCGACACCGTGTCGATCAACCAGGTGCTGGTCGAGATCGAGACCGCGAAGTCGCTCGTCGAGCTGCCGTCGCCGTACGTCGGCGTGGTCGGGGAGATCCTGGTGAAACCCGGCACGACCGTCGACGTCGGAACGGTCATCATCACCATCGTGGCCGAGACCGTCGCCGTCGCGTCTGCGTCGAGCAGTGCGATCGCGAACGGCGCGGGCGAGCTGGCCAGCGCGGCAGCGGATGCCGGCTCCACCATCACGGACGAGCCGGCCGAGACGCCGGGCGCGGTCCTGGTCGGGCGCGGCGCCGCGGCGACCATGCCCACCCGGCGCAAGCGCCACGGGGTCACCCCCGTCGCCCACGAGTCGATCGCGCCGCCGCCCGTGCACCCCACGCGCCCGGCCACTTCGCAGCTCCCGCAGCTGCCGCGCGCGGCATCCGCGGGCCCCGTCGTCGCCAAGCCGCCGATCCGCAAGCTGGCCAAGGACCTCGGTGTGGACTTGTCCCTGGTCGAGGCGACCGGCCCGGTCGGCGACGTCACCCGCGAGGACGTGCTGCGGGAGGCCACCCAGGCCAGCGTGTTCCGCAACATCCAGACGCCGGAATGGCCCAGCGACCGTGAGGAGCGCGTCCCGGTCAAAGGCGTGCGCAAGGCCATCGCCCAGGCCATGGCCTCCAGCGCCTTCACCGCACCGCACGTGAGCCTCTTCGTCGACGTGGACGCCACCCGCACCATGGAGTTCGTCAAGCGGCTCAAGGCGTCCACCGACTTCGCGGGCGTGCGCGTGTCCCCGATGCTGATCATGGCCAAAGCCATGATCTGGGCCGTGCGGCGCAACCCCACGGTCAACTCGGTTTTCACCGACGAGGAAATCGTGATCAAGCACTACGTGAACCTGGGCATCGCCGCGGCCACCCCCCGTGGGCTCATCGTGCCCAATGTGAAGGAAGCGCAGGACATGAGCCTGCTTGAACTGGCCCGCGCCCTTGAGAAGCTCACGCTCACCGCGCGGGACGGCAAGACCTCGCCGGCGGAGATGTCGAACGGCACGATCACGATCACCAATATCGGTGTCTTCGGCATGGATACCGGCACGCCCATCCTCAACTCCGGCGAGGCCGGCATCGTGGCCCTCGGAACGATCAAGCCCAAACCGTGGGTCGTCGACGGCGAGGTGCGGGTGCGTCAGGTGACGACCATCGGCGCGAGCTTCGACCATCGCGTGGTCGATGGGGATGTCGCGAGCCGCTTCCTGGCGGATGTCGCGAGCATCATTGAGGAGCCCGCGCTGCTGCTCGAGTAAGGTCCCGGAGGAGATCCCGGCGGCGGCTCTTATTGGTGTTGACAATCATTATCATTAGGCGTAACGTCGGCCCTGTGATCAACAATCGATTCGTCCTCACCGCCCTGGCCGCCGTTGCCTCGCTGACCATGGTCGGCTGCACTCCGACCGGCGGTTCGGCGGATGGCGCCGCCGCCGGCGACCTCAAGGTGGTCGCGACGACCACCCAGGTGGCGGACCTCACCCGCAACGTCGTCGGCGACACCGCGGGCGTAGTAGTGACCCAGCTCATCCAGCCCAACCAGAGCGCGCACAGCTACGATCCGTCCGTGGCCGACTTGACAGCCCTCGGTGAGGCCGATGTGCTCGTGATCAATGGGGTCGGCCTCGAGGAGTGGCTCGACGACGCAATCAGCGCCAGCGGTTTCGACGGCGTGACGATCGACTCCGACGAGGGCATCGAGATCCAGGACATCGCAGCCGGCGAAGAGGACCACGCCGAAGACAAGGCCGCGACGGATGACGCCGAGCACTCCCACCAGGGCGGCAACCCTCACATCTGGACCGACGTGTCCAATGCCGAGACCATGGCCGTCACCATCGCCACGGGCCTCAGTGATGCCCAGCCGGACCTGGCCCCGGACGTCGAGGCCAACGCGACCGCCTACACCGGCCGGCTGGCCGAGCTCGACGACTGGATCCGTACCAACATCGACGCCGTGCCCGCCGAGCAGCGCCTGCTCGTGAGCAACCACGACGCATTCGGCTACTTCACCGAGGCCTACGGCATCACCTACGTCGGATCCATCATCCCGAGCTTCGACGACAACGCCGAGCCCAGCGCCGCCGCGATCGACGAACTCGTCGACGCCATCACGGCCACCGGGGTCAAGGCGGTCTTCTCCGAGGCCTCGATCAGCCCGAAGGCCGCCGACACCATCGCCGGCGAGGCCGGCGTCAGCGTGTACTCGGGGGAGGACGCGCTCTACAGCGACTCCCTCGGTGCGCGGCACAGTGACGGCGCCACCTACATCAGTTCGCAGCTGCACAACGTCGGCCTGATCCTCGAATCCTGGGGAGCCGAGCCCACCGCGGTGCCCGCAGACCTGCGATAGTTAGTCAGTGATCGAGAACCCTTCTCAAGTACGGCCGAGCGCGCCTGTCGCGCTCAAGGTGGCGGGCGCCTCCTTCTCCTACGGCCAGAGCCCTGCCCTGGCCGACATCGACTTCGAGGTGCACGCCGGCGAGGCCGTGGCGCTGATCGGGCCCAACGGGTCCGGCAAGTCCACGCTGCTCAAGGGCATCCTCGGCCTGATCCAGCGCGTGAGCGGTACCGTCGAGGTGCTGGGAGCGGCAGCGGCCCCGGCCGGATCCATCGGTTACGTGCCGCAGGCCGACGAGATCGACCAGCAGTTCCCGGTCACGCTCGAGCAGGTCGTCATGATGGGGCGCTACCGCTCGCTAGGCTGGCTGCGCCTGCCCGGTAAGCGCGACCGTCAGGCCGTGGCCCGTGCACTCGACGCGGTGGGCCTCGCGCATCGCGCGAAAACCCGCTTCGGGGAACTCTCCGGCGGCCAGCAGCAGCGCGGACTGCTCGCACGGGCCGTGGCCGCGAGGCCCCGCCTGCTGCTGCTCGACGAGCCGTTCAACGGCCTCGACCAGCAGAATCGGGACGCGCTCGTGGGCACCGTCAAGCGTTTGAAGGAGGAGGGGGTGGCCGTGGTCGTCTCCACCCACGACCTCCAGCTCGCCCGCGAGGTCTGCGAACAGGTGTTGCTGCTCAATGGCGCCCAGGTGGCGTTCGGGCCGCGCGAGTCGGTGCTGATCCTGGAGAACGTGCAGCGCACGTTCCGAGAGGTCGGCGTGGAGATCGACGAGCACACCGTGGTTGTGCCCGGGCACACCGGTCACTGAGATGGACTTCCTCAGCCCGCTGATCGACGCCTTTGCCCTGCCGTTCATGACCCGGGCCCTCTTCGTGCTGGGTGCGCTCAGCCTGGTAGCCGGCGTCGTCGGGGTGCTGGTCAATCTGCGGGGCCTCGAGTTCATCAGCGACGGTCTCACCCACGCGGTCTTCCCCGGCATCGCGATCGGCTTCGTCTGGGGTGGGCGCGAGGGGCTGTTCGCCGGCGCGATGGTCGCCGCCCTGTTCGCGGCGGTCATCCTCACCCTGATCGTGCGCCAGTCCGTGTCCTCGGATGCCGCGGTCGCCATCGTCTTCACCGCCATGTTCAGCGTGGGCATCATCCTGGTCTCCCGCGAGACGAACTACGTCGGCCAGCTGGAGCAGCTTCTCTTCGGCCGCCTCCTCACGGTCAGCCCGAATGAGGTCGTGCAGACCGTCGCCATCTGCCTCGTGGCGCTGGTCCTGATCGGGCTCACGCTCAAGGAGGAGGTGTTCCGCGCCTTCGACCGGGTCGGCTTCGCCGCGGCCGGCTACCGCACGCTCGCGCTCGACCTCGTGCTCAACGTGGCCATCGCCCTCGTGGTCGTCGCGGCCTCCAGCGCCGTCGGCAACCTCCTCGTCCTGGCCGTGTTGATCGTGCCCGGCGCCGTGGCCCGGCTCATCACTGACCGGCTCTGGCTGCTGTTCCCGATCGCGGCCTGTTTCGCGGCCCTCGGTGCCTGGCTTGGGCTCGTGCTCGGTTTCCAGGCATCCGTGCAGGCCGGTCTCGACCTGCCCAGCGGCGCGACCGTGGTGCTGGTGCTGGTCGCCGGCTACGCCGTGGTGCTGCTGTTGCGCCTGTCCATCGACGGTCTTCGGCGGCTGGGTTCGCCCCGTCCGCGGTTGCAGCGCACCCCGCCGCCGCGCACCCCGCAGCCGCACACCCCGCCGCCGCACGAACAGCTGGTGACGTGATGGGCTACTTCGAGAAGGCACTCCTCGCGGCCGCCGTCATCGGCGCCCTCAGCGGGCTGGTCGGATCCCTCGTCATATTGCGCCGCCGCACTTTCTTCGCCCAGGCCCTCACCCACGCCACCTTCCCGGGCGCCGTGACCGCCACGATCGTCGGCGTGAGCATCCCACTCGGGGCGGCCCTGGCGAGCATCCTCATCGTCGGCATCATGACCCTGATCGGCCGGGTGAAGCGGCAGGGCACCCAGGTGGCGTCCGGCATCCTGCTCACCGCGGGCTTCGCGCTCGGCGTGCTTCTGCAGGCCCTCAACCCGTCGCTGCCGGTGCAGGTCGACTCCTATTTGGTCGGGTCAATCCTCACCGTCACGACCGGTGACGTCTGGCTGGCCGTCGGCGTGCTCGGGGTGGCCGTGACCGTGATGGTGCTGCTGGGCAAGGAGATCCTGTTCTCTACCTTCGACCCGAGCGGATTCCGCGCCGCCGGATTCCGGGAATGGCCGATCGAGCTGCTCACCCTCGCACTGACCACCGCCACCGTGGTCACCGCAATGCCGGCCGTCGGGGCGATCCTCGCGATCGCGCTGATCGCGGCCCCGGCCGCCGCCGCGCGCCTGGTCACGCGCACCGCCACCCAGATCCTGGTTCTCGCTCCGGTGCTGGGCGCGGCCGCCGGCCTGGTCGGAGTGCTCCTGTCCCGGGCGATCGACGTGGCCGCCGGGCCGGCGATCGCCCTCACCGCGGCCGTCTTCTTCCTGGTGGCCCTGGGCGGTCGCCGGCTGGTCCGGGCGCGGTTACGGTTGAAAGCATGAAGCGAAACACCTGGCAGCGCGAGGCCGTGCGCACCGCACTCAGCGACGCCGAGGGATTTGTCAGCGCCCAGGGTCTGCACGCCAGCCTGCACGCCACCGGTTCGCCCATCGGCCTGGCCACGGTGTACCGGGCCCTGGCCGACCTGGCCGGCGAGGGCGAGGCCGACTCGCTGCAGTCGCCCGATGGTGAGGCGCTCTACCGCGCCTGCAGCACGACCGACCACCACCACCACCTGATCTGCCGCAACTGCGGACTCACCGTCGAGATCGAAGCGGACGCCGTGGAAAACTGGGCCAAGAACGTGGCCGCCGAGCACGGCTTCAGCCAGGCCGCCCACGTGGTCGACGTGTTCGGTCTCTGCGCGGCCTGCTCCGCCGCATCCGTGGACTAGGCCCACCGCCGCGCGCCCACCGCCGCGCGCCCACCGCCGCCCGCCGGACTCGTCCTCGCCCCGAACGAATTCGACGGAGATTCTGCCCCCACAACCCGGTTTTGCCGGTTTTAGGGCCTGAATCGGCAAAATCTCCGTCGAATTGGTTCAGTTTGCGCTGGGGGAGAGCACCGCGTAATGTGACATGTTGCTGCGCATATCTGTGCGTGCACTGCTGGTTCGCTCGCTTCCGCTTCGCGGAAGTGTAGTCATGCCAGCCGACAAGAGATCTTGGGAAGGGCATTCGCCCTTCGGTATTGGAGGAGAACCATGGCAGCTACTTGCCAGGTGACCGGAGCCGTTCCCGGCTTCGGACACAACATTTCGCACTCGCACCGACGCACTAAGCGTCGCTTCGACCCGAACGTTCAGACCAAGAAGTACTACGTACCGTCGCTTCGCCGCAACGTCACGCTGACCTTGTCCGTCAAGGGCATCAAGGTGATCGACGCTCGTGGCATTGAATCGGTCGTCAAGGACCTTCTCGCTCGTGGGGAGAAAATCTAATGGCCAAGCAGCATGACGTCCGCCCGATCATCAAGCTCCGTTCGACGGCCGGCACCGGTTACACCTACGTGACCAAGAAGAACCGTCGCAACGACCCCGACCGTCTCGTACTCAAGAAGTACGACCCCGTAGTGCGCAAGCACGTTGACTTCCGTGAGGAGCGCTAAAAATGGCGAAGAAGAGCATGATTGCCAAGAACAACCAGCGCAAGGTTATCGTCGAGCGCTACGCCGCGAAGCGCCTTGAGCTCAAGAAGGCCCTCGTCAACCCGGCCGGCACCGATGAGTCCCGTGAAGCTGCTCGCCTCGGCCTGCAGAAGCTTCCCCGCAACGCGTCGCCGGTTCGCCTGCGCAACCGCGACGCGGTCGACGGTCGTCCCCGTGGACACCTCAGCAAGTTCGGAATCTCGCGCGTGCGTTTCCGCGACATGGCTCACCGCGGCGAACTGCCCGGCATCACCAAGTCCAGCTGGTAACAACGCACCAAGCCGCTTAGCCGGTCATTCGGAACCTCGGTTCTGAAGCGAGAGGATGTCGACTCCGGTCGGCATCCTCTTTTTTCGCCCACAGCGAAAATGAAGCCGTTACGGCAGCCAAACCGGCTGGAAACGCCGCAAATCCGCGGAATTCCGCGGATGTCTGCTAGATTCAACCCGGTCCAACCGGCCAAACGGAGTCGCTCCTCGGAGCGTCGCCCGCAATACGTGAATCCCTGTTTTTACAGACAAAGGTCCGAGGAGGACACTCAATGGCTGACAAGTCGCTGAACAAGACCGAGCTCGTTGCCAAGGTTGCCGCAGACTCTGGCCAGAGCCAGGCTGCAGTTGACAGCGTTCTGAACGCTTTCTTTGCAACTCTCGCCGACACCGTCGCGAACGACGGCAAGGTCACGATCCCGGGCTGGCTCGGAGTCGAGCGCACCGCTACCGCAGCGCGCACCGGCCGCAACCCGCAGACCGGCGAAGAGATCGCCATCGCCGCGGGCCACCGCGTCAAGCTGACCGCTGGTAGCAAGCTCAAGGCTGCCGCCAAGTAGGTCGCGAACCAAGAAAGCAGGGCGTCGCCTTCGGTCGGCGCCCTGCTTTCGTCTGTGACGTCACACGTCAGCGTGCCTCGTGGAGCGTGCGTCCACCGGGCACGGTTAGGCTGAGTCAGTGCCTCGTCTCGTGCGTATCTCCGGTCCGGCAGTGCTTCTGCTGGTCGCGACGCTGGCGACGCTCGTCGCGCTAGCCTACGGTGGCGGCGCTTCGGCGCAACTGCTGGCCGATCCGGGACCAGTCGTGCGGTGGGGTCTCCCGCTGGCCAAGCTCCTCGTCAACCTCAGCGCCGCCGGCACCATCGGCGCCCTCGTGCTCACCCTTTTCGCCCTGAGCCCTCGGGAACCCGAATACAACGCGGCCCTCGATTTCGCCGCCGGGTCCGCCGCCGTCTTCACCGTGGCATCCGCCCTCACCGGTTTCTTCACCTTCCTGCAGGTGACGACCATTCCGCTCAGCTTCGATGACCGGTTCAGCGCCACCGCCGGGCAGTTCTTCAGCGACATCGAGATCGGCCAGGCCTGGCTGATCACCACCCTGATCGCGGCCTTCGTCACCGTCTTGTGTTTCGCGGTGCGTTCACTGACCGGGCTCGTCTTCGTCACGGTCCTCGCCGTGGGTGCCCTGGTGCCGATTGCACTACAGGGGCACGCGGCCGGCGCCGAGGGGCACGACGTGGCCATCACCGCCCTGGGTCTGCACCTGGTCTTCGCCGCGGTCTGGCTGGGCGGGCTGCTGACCATCATCGTGCTGCGCAAGCAGTTGGCCGGCGGCCGCCTCGATCCGGTCATCGCGCGCTACTCCTCGCTCGCCCTCGTTTCCTTCATCGTCGTCGCTGCGTCCGGCTACGTCGGCGCCGAACTGCGGTTGGGTGCCTGGGACCGGCTGCTCTCGCCCTATGGCATCCTCGTTCTGGTCAAGGTCTTCGCCCTCACCGTGCTCGGCGTGTTCGGCGTGCTGCAACGCCGGTACGTGATCGGGCGGATGTTGCGGAGCACCCCCGCAGACGCCCAGACCCCCGCACCCCGCCGGAACGTCTGGTTTTGGTGGCTCATCGTCACGGAACTGGCGTTCATGGGGCTCGCCTCCGGGGCTGCCGCCGCCCTCGCCAAGACCGCGACGCCGGTCGAGCAGATCACGGCGACCGAGATTCCCACCTCGACGCCCGCCCAGATCCTGACCGGCGAGCTCCTGCCACCGCCGCTCACTTTCAGCCGCTACTTCACCGAGTGGAACTTCGACCTGGCCTGGGTGCTGTTCTGCGCGTTCGGCATCTTCTTCTACGTGGCCGGGGTGCGCCGCCTGGCCCGCCGCGGCGATAAGTGGCCCGTCTTCCGCACCGTGCTCTGGGTGACCGGCATGCTGATCCTGTTCTACATCACCAACGGCGGCGCGAACCTCTACGCGAAGTACCTCTTCTCCTCCCACATGCTCATGCACATGGCCCTGACCATGCTCGTGCCCGTCTTTCTGGTGCCCGGGGCGCCGGTCACTCTCGCCGCCCGGGCCATCCGCAAGCGGCAGGATGGCAGCCGCGGCGCCCGCGAGTGGATCCTGTTGGCCGTGCACTCGGCGTACGCGGGGTTCCTGGCCAATCCGCTGGTCGCAGCCGTGCTCTTCGCCGGTTCACTCTGGGTGTTCTATTACTCCTCGCTATTCAGCTGGGCGACGACCGACCACATCGGCCACGAGTGGATGATCGTGCACTTCCTGATCACCGGCTACCTGTTCGTGCAGTCGCTGATCGGCATCGACCCGGTGCCCTACCGCCTGCCCTACGCCGGCCGCCTGCTGCTTCTTCTGGGCACGATGGCCTTCCACGCCTTCTTCGGTGTCACCATGATGACGGGCACCGGGCTGCTCCTCGCCGACTGGTACGGGGCCATGGGGCGCGATTGGGGGCTCAGCGGCATCGAGGACCAGCAGATGGGCGGTGGCATCGCTTGGAGCGTCGGCGAGATCCCAACGATCGCCCTGGCCATTGCGGTGGCCATCCAATGGAGCCGCAGCGACGAGAAGGAAACCCGCCGCAAGGACCGAAACGCCGCCCGCACGGGCGACGCCGAACTGCTCCAGTACAACGCAGGCCTGGCCCGCCTCGCCGCGCACGACCGCTCGGAGTAGCAAGAAAGCGTTCAGCAGGGCAGCCGCCGCCGGTCAGCGCAGCTGAAGAGCGAGCGACCCGTCCGGGTTCACGGTCACGCTGATCGCGACCGCAAAGGCCACGTCCTCATCCCGCACCTCGACATCGCCGTCGAAAAGCGACTGCACCTCCACCACAATGTGCGCCTGCCCCTCGGTGTCGGGCATCTCGAAGGTGGAGTCGCCGGCCACGAGGGTGACTGGGGGATACTGGGCGATCGACCAGATCGGGTCGTCTCGCACCCGGTCGTTGATCTCGATGCCGAATGGGCAGTTCGTGGGCTGCAACACCTGTTGCGTGGTGCAATCGTCGAGGAAACGGTCCAGCTCGGCCTGGACCTGACCGATGAATTGGGCGTTGGGCTGGGCGTCGACCGTGACATCCGTCACCCCGGACTCGACGACCGGCACCGTCTGCGAGGCCGCGTCGAGCAGGGTGGAGGTGTGCTCGAACGAGTAGAGGGCTGGTGCGAAGGCCAGGTAGGCCGCCTGGTTCGAGAACATTTCCGGCGCGCCATCGGCGGCGTGCGCACGCGTGTCGAGGGTCAGCCTGTTCACCGAGAACGTGGCCTGCTGCAGCACGTTCACTCGCAGCACGGCCAGCGGGCTGGTGGTGAAGCGCCAGCTGTCGAAAACGCCGAAGAACGTGCCGGCGCTCTCCACCTGGAAGGTCATCGCCGCGGGTGTGCCGTTCAGCCGGAACTCGTAGTCGACCGTGTGCCGTCCGTCGGCCGACTCGTCGTCAGCGGTCAGACGGATGTCGGTGAGCTCCCCCAGCACGGAGTTCCGCAGCAGGGTGTCCGGCAGGTCCTTCGGCAGCGCGGCCGCTTCGAGCTCCGCAGCCGCGGGTTTGACCCCGGGAAGCAGCAGCGCACTGGCGGTGTCTTTGCGGGCCAGGGCGTCGAGATACTGCCCCACGAAGCTGCCGGCGCTGTAGAGGTCGCGGTTGAGCGACCCGATCGTCGCGACCAGGCCTGCGCCAAGGAGGGCGGCAACGATGACCACGGCCACGATGGCGCGCCGCTCGTTACGCCGGCGCCTGCCGTCCCGGTTGCTCACCCCCACATCCTACGGGGCCGGTTCTCCGCCAACCCGTAGACCGGGGCCGACTCGTGCAGCCGGGCCGGATACAGTGGTGTGTCCCGTCCGCACCCCATCGAAAGCGCCCCCGTGTCTGAGATTCCGCTGTCGCGCGAGCAGGCCGAAGTGTTCGAGGCCATCGAGGGAACCCGGCAGAACGTGTTCGTGACCGGGCGCGCCGGCACCGGCAAGTCGACGCTACTCAATCACCTCGCCTGGAACACGAGCAAGCAGATCGTGATTGCCGCTCCCACCGGGGTGGCGGCCTTGAACGTGGGCGGCCAGACCATCCACTCCCTGTTCCGCCTGCCGATCGGCGTGATCGCCGACAACGCGATCGACCAGTCCGACCAGGTACGCAAACTGCTCAACACGATCGACACGGTCGTCATCGACGAGGTGTCGATGGTCAACGCCGACCTGATGGATGCGATCGACCGCAGCCTGCGTCAGGCGCGGCAACGGCCGAACGACACGTTCGGCGGCGCGCAGATCGTGCTCTTCGGCGACCCGTACCAGCTGGCCCCGGTGCCGGGGGATTCCGACGAGCGTGCCTACTTCGCGGACACCTACCGGTCGATGTGGTTCTTCGACGCGAAGGTCTGGCAGGTCGCCGACCTGCGCATCTTCGAGCTCACCGAGGTGCACCGGCAGCGCGACGCCGACTTCAAACACATGCTCAACGCGGTGCGGCACGGGCAGGTCACGGCCGAGATCGGCGGCGCGCTCAACGCCGCGGGCGCCCGCACCCCGCCGAGGGAGGGCGTGATCACGCTGGCCACCCGCAACGATTCCGTGAACCGGATCAACGCATCCGCTCTCAAACGCCTCCCCGGCAAGGCGCTGACCGCCAAGGCCGACGTCACCGGCGACTTCGGCGGGCGCACATTCCCCGCCGATGAGGTGCTCGAGCTGAAGGTCGGGGCGCAGGTCATGTTTCTGCGCAACGACTCCAACCAGGACGGCGGCCCGCGCTGGGTGAACGGCAGCATCGGCACCGTCACTCGGGTCGATTCGACGGTGTACGTGGACATCGACGGCGAAACGCACGAGGTCGAACCGGCGGTGTGGGAGAAGTTCAAGTACACCTACAACCCGACCACGAAGAAGCTGCGCAAAGACGTCGTCGCCGAGTTCACGCAGTTCCCGTTGCGGCTGGCGTGGGCGGTCACCATCCACAAATCGCAGGGCGCCACCTATGAACGCGCGGTCGTCGACCTCGGCGCGCGCGTGTTCAGCCCCGGCCAGACCTATGTGGCCCTCAGTCGGCTGACCAGCCTGGACGGCCTTTATCTGACCCGTCCGCTGCGCCCGAGCGACATGATCGTGGACGAGAACGTGCAGCGGTTCATGCGCGGCCCGCACCCTACCGAGACCCCCTGCCCGGTCACCCCCGCCGACTAGCCCCGTGTTTACCGCCGCGGCTGCCCTTCTCGCGGCTGCCTCTCCCGCCGCTGCCCACGAACCAATTCGACGGAGATTTTGCCGAAAACGGTGCAGAACAGCGCAAAACTGAGTCTCTAGCCCAAAATCTCCGTCGAATTCGTTAGGGACGAGGGCGGCAGTAGGGGTAAGAGCGAGAGCCGGGGGGCCGCCGGCAGCAATACGGTGCGGCCGGACGGCGGCGTGGGTACACTCCGTCGTGCAGGGGCGCTCCTGTGTGGGCCGCGACGCGACGGGGGTCAGGCGATGAAGCTCGGACAGGCACCGATCAGCCAGGCCGCAGCCGGCCTTGTACCAGTCGGCTCCGCACCTCGTCACGCGAGCCCCCACACACGCCACCACCGCGTGCCGGCTCTCGTCGTGAGTGCCGCCCTCGTGCTGACGGCGTGCACCGCGGCGACGGATGCGTCCCCGGGGGCTCGCGCGCAGGCGGCGGCCCCGTTCTCGTCCGAGGTCACGTCCCGGCTGGATGACGTGCTCGCCGAAGCGAAGACCCTGTCCGGTTCCTCGGGGGCCATTGCCGGTGTTTGGGCGCCGTGGGCCGGCACCTGGGTCGCGTCGCCCGGGTCCGTCTCGAGGACGACACCCGGTGCCCTCACCCCGGAGATGCGATTCCGGATCGGCACCAACACGACGGCGCTGACCTGCACGGTGCTGCTCCGGCTCGTCGAGGAGGGGCAGGTGCGCTTGGAGGATCCGGTGTCCGACTACGTGCCCCGGGTGGTGGGGCTGGACAAAATCACCCTCGGGCAGCTTTGCCGCAACACGTCCGGCCTGGCCGATCACGCCTCCCTGATGGCTCCGCAGATTATGGCCAACCCCAGTCGCAAATGGTCGACGCGCGAAGTCATCGCGAGCGGCACGGGCGCACCTCGGGTGGCGCTGCCGGGCGGAACCTGGTCCGCGTCGGATACCGGGGTCGTGCTGCTCGGTCTCGCCCTGCAGCAGGCAACCCGACGCGACTGGCCGTGGCTCTACCGGCACTACGTGTTCGAACCGCTGGGCATGACGAACACCAGCCTGCCATCGCCGGGCGAGCTTGCGATCCCGGGGCCGAGTCCCCGCGGCTATGCCGCGGCCCTTGATCCGGTCGGCAGGGCCCGCTGTGGGAGCGTGCTCGATGTAACGCAGCTGTCGCCCTCGGTGGGCGGACTGGCGGCGGGGGCGGTCTCGAACCTCGACGACCTGAAGATCTGGGCGCAGGCGCTGGCCGCGGGGACCCTCCTGTCGAAAACATCGACGGATGCGCAGTGGGCGCCGGTTCTGCCGGGTGCCGGAGCCCTCTCCTGGCATCAACACGGCCTCGGGGTCGAGCGGTTCGGCCCGCTGCTCGGTCAGTCCGGGGAGATCCCCGGTTTCATTTCGGCGGCGATGGCCGACCCGGTCAGCGGACTCACGGTAGTGGTCTCCTTCAATAATTCGACCTCCGGCCGCGGGTTCGCCGAGGCGGTCGCCCGCCGACTTGCCGCGGTCGCCGGCGCTGCGCCCGCGTCCGGAGAGGTGCCGGCACCCCAGCTGAACCTGCCCTGGACCGAAAACCAAGTCGCCGGCGAAATCCGGGCTGTCGCCGTCTGCGGATCGCAGCAGCCGGACTAGAAGGGCTGCCGGGTCCAGCGAGACCCGGGAATTATCTTTGGCCCGCAGCCGGTCAGTGGTGGGAGTGCGGTGCGCCGGGCAGAGCGGCGGGGCCCGAGTGACCGTGGGACCCGTGCGGGACCGCCTGAGTGCCGGCATCCGTCGCGGCCAGGGCCGGAGTGGTCAGGCCGGAAACCAGCAGGCCGCCGAGCGTCAGCGCGGCCAGGAAACGCCAGCCCTGCGGTGCGGGTCCGGTCGTTCCGGTCACCCCGGCAGGAGTGTCGGATACCGCCGTCCGGCATCTGGCACGCCGCCGGGTGAGGGCAAGGGAGACGGCCACGAACACGCCGAACGAGGTGGCGATGGTCATCGGGAAGACCGGCAGCACTGTGGCGTCGGCCGGCACCGCCGAGGTGCTGCGGAGCGCCACCATTGCAGCCCAAACGACGCCCGGGAGAAGGGCGGCGACGAGGGCCTGGTTCGGCCAAAGATGCCTTCCTCGCACGAGCGTCGCCACACCCCAGCAGAGCTCGGCGACGCCGAGCCCGACGAAGGTGACGGCGAGCAGGGCTGGAGCGCCGGCGCCCACGGCCAGGTGAATAATCCCTGCCCCGAGGGCGGCGAAAGCGATCCAGAGGCGCGTGATCTGCGTCATGGGATTCCTGTCCGCGGTGTGGGTGGCGCGCGTGGGCTAGACGGTGACCGTGCGCGGTACCGTCTTGTCGGCTGCGAGACCGGCTCCAAGCAGCACGATGGCGCTGGTCAGATGCAGGAAGTGGTCGGCCGTGTTGAGGGCGAGGATGTTGAGCGCGGTGTCGGCGATGAAGAAACCGACAATTCCGAGGAGCAGGTACACCGCACCGACCGTGGTGTTGACGGCCTTTGCGGCGGGGGCCGTGGCCAGGCCGGCGATCAACAGTGCTGCGCCGATCAGGAGGTGGGCCGTGTTGTGGAGAGGGTTGACCGCGAAGATGCCGAGAAGCAGGCCGCCATCGGTGGCGAAGAAGTCGACGCCGCCGGTCACGAAGAAACCGAGCACGCCGACCAGAACGTAGACGGCACCGAAAACAGTGGCAATGATGCGGTTGGGGGATGTACGCATGAGAAGACCTCCAGTAGATGTCACGGTGCATCCGTGCTCGACCATTGTTCGGAATCAACGACGGTTCGGTTTGGCCGGACACCGGTGCGTAGCCGTGACCACCGGATAGGATCACCGGATGGGAATCAGCGCGGATACAAAAGATTGGACCTGGGTGCTGGAGCGCCCCTGCACGGAGTGCGGTTTCTCCGCCGCCGACGTCGATTTCGCGCACATTCCGCGGCTGGTGCGCGAGAACGCGGCCCGCTGGCAGCCGGTGCTGCAGCGAACGGATGTCGCGTCGCGCCCCGACGAGCAGACCTGGTCTGCCCTGGAATACGCGGCCCATGTTCGCGACGTGTTCCGCATCTTCGACGAGCGTCTCACCCTCATGCTCGCCGAGGACGACCCGGCTTTCCCGAACTGGGACCAGGACGCCACCGCGGTGATGGAGCGCTATAACGAGCAGGAGCCGGCGGTCGTGGCCCGCGAACTCGCCGAAGCCGCGGCATCCGTCGCCGGCTCTTTCGCCGCCGTTTCGCCCGCAGACCACGGCCGAACCGGTCGCCGCAGCGACGGTGCCCGGTTCACCGTCACCACGATGGGGCAATATTTTGTGCACGATCCGGTGCACCACCTGCACGACGTCGCCGGCGGCTGACGCCACCGGCACGCAGAATGCCGGCAATCGGACGCCAGCAGGCACGAATCAACAAAAAATAAGCGCGAACGAACCGGAGCACCCCCTAATAGTGCGCCCGTTCGTTCGCGCTTGTCGCGCTGCCGTGACTTAGGCCCGGCGGCGACGCCCCGTGAGTGCGCCGTAGATCACGAGAACGATGACGGAGCCGGCGATGGCGAGAAGCCAGGTCGAGATGTCGAAGAAGTTCTCCAGACCCGTGCCGAAGATGACCGAGCCGAGGAAACCACCGAGGAACGCGCCGAGCACGCCGAGGATGAGGGTGATGACCCAGCCGCCGCCCTGGTTGCCCGGCAGGATTGCCTTGGCGATTGCGCCGGCGATGAGTCCGAGAATAAGGAATCCGATGAAGCCCATAATTTGTCCTTGCGTCTCTCTGTTGTTTGCGAACTGATGAAGGTCAGTTCTGGTGAAGTGGGGAAAAGAGCCGGACTAGTCCGGGGTGTCTGTCTCGTCGACGTCCGCGACCGTGTCATCTGACGCCTGGTGCACGTCCTTGACGGTCACATCGACCGAGGTGACCTGCATGCCGACGATTGTCTCGATCGCCGTCTCGACCGCGTTGCGCACTGCGCCCGCGACCTTCTGCAGTTCGTGCGGGTACTCGACGACGATGGAGATCGCGATGGATGCCGCGGCGCCCTCGGTGGTGACGCTCACCCCGGGGGAGAGGTCGGCGACGCTGAGGGCTTCCCGGATGGCGCCGAGAGCCCGGGCCGCGCTTCCGCCGAGCGCGTGAACGCCCGGCACCTCGCGTGCGGCGATGCCGGCTACCTTCGCGACGACGCCATCGGCGATGACAGTCGTCCCTGGTCCGGTTGGGGGAACGGCTGGTCGTGCGGAGGTCGTCTGTTCAACGATGGCAAGCTCCAATCTGTCGCGGCGCGTGGCACGAGCCGGGCGACACTAGTATGACGTGGGTCGACGGGAATTCGTCACGCTAGCGCCGAAAGAAAGTTTTTGCGGGGCAGTCCCGAAGGTCGGTTCTCAGGCCGAAACCGCGAACTCGACCGTCGTCGTGTGGCTCTGGCCGGCGTCCAGACGTACCTGGTCCCGGCGTACGTTCGCGGTTTCCACGCAGACCATGCCGGGCCACTCGTCGTCGCCGAAGTCGCTCATTTGGGCGGCCTTGTCGGCCCAGGGGTTCCAGACCACGGTGCTGTCGGATCCGTCGGATTCGATCGTGACGGTGCGGCCGTCCGGGTCGGCGACGGTGGCGCTGCCGCGGCTGCCCAGATAGAGGCGGTCCGTCTCGGTGCCGAAGCCCAGGGGGTTGTTCTCCGCGGGCTCGGTCAGAGCGGTCAGCTGGTTCAGGAACGCGGTGCCCTGCAGCCCCGAGACCGTCGTGCCGCGCACATTGCTCACTCGCAGATAGGTGTGCAGCGCTTCTTCGTAGCTGAGCGCATCCGTCTCCCGGTTGGTCACCCGGAGGGCGAGGGTCAGGCGGGCGCCGACGGTGACCGTGTAGCGGGCCTCGAAACGGTGGGGCCAAGCCGAGGTGCGTGTGGCGGGAGTGTCGGTGAGGCTGAAGGTGAGCACGACGTCGTCGTCGGATTCGTGGGCGTCCACGAGCTCCCACTCGATCAGGCGGGCGAAACCGTGCGACGGCGCGGCCGGATCGAGCGCGTTCGCACCGAACCAAGGGAAGCAGATCGGCACGCCGCCGCGGATCGCGGCGGTGGCCTCGAACCGGCTCAGGTCGCTCAGGAAAAGCACCGGCCGGCCGCCGGCCGGGGTGAAGTCGGTGACGTGCGCGCCGTGCAGGTAGATCTCGGCGGAGCCGGCGCGACCGACCACTCTCACCACGGTGAGGCCACCGCGGCCCTCTCCGATTCGAACGGATGCGGGCAGAGACCTGGGTGCAGCGCTTACGGAGGACATGAGCCCATTTTCGCGCTTCCCGCGACCGAGCGCCTAATGCCGATCGACGCCTCGCTGTGCAGCGTCAGTGACATCGCCTTCGACCGGAACCACTGGGCGCCATGGATGAGCAGGGGGAGTGACCACAGCGGCTGACGTGACTTCTCGAGTCGCGTCGGCCGCTGCGTCAGCCGGTCAGGTCCCCGCCCAGAGGCGGTCAATCGCGCAGGTACTGTTCCAGGCACGGCACCTTCAGCAGGGCCAGTGCGCGCTTCTCGATCTGGCGCACCCGTTCCCGGGTCACGCCCTGAACGACGGCGATCTGGTCCAGCGTCTGGGGCGCGCCCCCGTCGAGACCGAACCGGGACATCAGGATCGACCGCTCCCGCGGCGGCAGGGCACTCATGTAGAAAACGATGTCCGAAGCCCGCATGGTGAGCACGGCATGCTCCTCGGGCTGGGGGAGGTCGTCGTCGATGATCAGCTCGGAGATGTCGCCGAGACCATCGCCCACCGGCGACTGCAGGGACATCGGCTCGTTGTCATAGCGCAGCAGGCGCATCACATCGGCCGGCAGGATCTGCGAGGCCTCGGAGAGCTCCGCCACGGTGGGTTCGCGGTCGAGGGTGCTGGTGAGGTCTCGGCGGATGCGCTTGATCTTGTTGAGCTTCTCCGCGGTGTGCACGGGGATGCGGATCATGCGGGATTTGTCGGCCATGCCGCGGTGGATGGCTTGGCGGATCCACCAGGTGGCGTAGGTGGAGAATTTGTAGCCGGTCATGAAGTCGTATTTTTCGACGGCGCGGACGAGGCCGATGTTGCCGTCCTGCACGAGGTCCATGATGGGCATTCCGCGTCCGGAGTAGTGCTTGGCGATGCTGACCACCAGGCGCAGATTCGCTTCGATGAAGTGGTTCTTCGCGCGGCGGCCGTCATGGGCAAGCCAGGCCAGCTCGCGGAGGAGAGAGGGTTCAATTTCGCCCTGCTCGCTGCGTTGCTCGGCGAACAGGCCGACTTCGATGCGTCTGGCCAGGTCGACCTCGTCCTCGGCGGTGAGGAGCGAAACGCTGCCAATTTTTCTCAGGTAGTCGCCGAACGCGTCCGTCGCTGCACGGTTATACGTGGCAACGGATGATGCATGTGCGGTAATGGTCATGGGTTCCTCCAGTTCGGGCTGGAACATCAGTACATATCCTGGGCGGGACTGCGTCGAGGGCCTTGACTCGGCCGGGAAGAAACCGAATAATGCTCGAGAACTGAATCAACCGTGCAGGGCGACATAGGTGATCAGGACTCGCACCGTTGTGACAACCGCGTAGTCGCGCTCGGGGATGTCAACGCCTGTCGCCTCGTGGATCGTCTTTATCAGCCGCAAGAAGTCCAGCGAGTCGAGTTCCAGATCCTGGCGCAATCGCGCGCCCTCGTCGAGATCGTCGGTGTCGACATCCGGCGCCACCTGGCGGATGGCCGCATACACTGCCGCTCGGGCCTCCTGTTCGGTCTGTTCGGTCATAGCTCCTCCGGGTTCTGCAACAGTTCGTCGATCCGGGCGAGGAATCGCCCGCCGCGCGCCCGGCTCACCAGGTCCCGCAGCTGTTTCATCAGCACCTCCAGCGGCAGGGTGTCCGCGTCGTGCGGCGCGGGGGCAACCAGGCCACCCCGGCGCACTGCCACGGCTACGCTCAGGTGCACTGCGGCGCTCGGTTGGAAGGAACCCTCGGTGAAGAAGCCGTTGACCTCGGGGACGTCCCTGGCGGCCAGCGCGGAGGCCTTCGGGAGCAGGGCGGCCGGCACGAGCCACTCAGCGATCGGGCGGGCGGAGTTGTACTGCTCCATCCAGGCCAGTGCCGCCCGCAAATCCCGGGTGGTGCTCAGGTAGTAGTGCGGGATGGTCTTCCTCGAGCGCGCCATCAGCGACCCGATGGCGCGGAGCAGGCCCGCGGCCCGCTCGGCGGCATCCGTTGGAGCGGCGGTTGGCCCGGCGGTTGGTGCGATCACTGGTGCGGCGGCCGGTTCTGCGACGGGTGGCGCGGTGGTGACGTTGCGCACGTCGGCCTCGGTGACGGCGCCCCCGGCGCCGGTGCCCGGCACGACTGCCAGGTCCACGCCGAGACTCTTGGCGACGCGCCGCACGAGCGGGGAGGACCGCACCCGGCGGACCGTCAGCGGGGTTACTGCCGGGGCAGACGGTTGTTCGGCAGGCGGCCGGTGCCGGGCAGGCGGTTGTTCGGCGGTCGACAGCGCGGCTGCGGCGTGCTCCACGTCGGCCCGGGTGAGGGCGCCGTGCTTCCCGGTTCCGTGCAACGCGTCGGTGTCGATGCCGAGCCGGTGTGCAAGCTGGCGCATAGGGGGAGACACGAAGCCCGGCACCGGGACCGCCCGGGCGAGCGCCGGGGCCGGCGCGGACGTGGTCGGCACCGTGGGCTCGACCTCGGCCGCCGGGGTCTGGGTGATCCGGGCGAGTGGTGCGCCGACCAGAACGGTCGTGCCGACCTCGACGAGCAGCTCGGCGACCACGCCCTCCTCGAACGACTCCACGTCGATGTCCGCCTTCTCGGTGTCGACGACGGCGACCATGTCGCCGCGATGCACGCAGTCGCCCGGCTTGACCAGCCACTCCACCACCCTGCCCTGCTCCGTGTCCGCGCCGAGCGCCGGCATCCGGAACTCACCCACGGGTGCCCACCGCCTCCCGGGCGGCGGCGATGACGCGTGCGGCCGACGGCGGGGCGGCCTGCTCCAGGTGCCGGGCGTAGGGCAGCGGCACCTCGGCGCTGCAGACCCGGCCGACCGGAGAATCCAGGTCGAAGAAGGCTGTTTCGGTGATGCGGGCGCTGATCTCGGCCGAGATGCTGCCGCTGCGCCAACCTTCGTCGATCACGACTGCGGTGTCGATGTCGACCGCGCCGGCGTCATCGTCGAGCTCGCCGGCAGTGTTGTAGAGCGAACCAGGCTCGAAGATCAGCACCGGGTCAGGGTCTTGCAGGGCGCTCCACAGCATCCCGCGGGCGTCGGCCAGGGACGACGGGGTGAGGATACGCAGGCCCGGGATGTGTGCGTACCAGCTCTCGAGGCCGTGCGAGTGTTGGGCGGCCAGCTGGCGCCCGGCGCCGGTGGTCATGCGGATCACCACGGGCACACTGAACTGCCCGCCCGACATGTAGGACAGGGTCGCCGCGTTGTTCATGATCTGGCCGAGGGCGAGCAGACTGGGGTTGACGGTCATGATCTCGACGATCGGGCGCATCCCGCCCAGGGCCGCGCCGATCCCGGCCGCCTCGAACCCGGTTTCCGAAAGCGGGGTGTCCCGGATGCGTTCGGGCCTGAATTCCTCTAGCAGACCCAGGCTCACCGCGAAGCAGCCGCCGTAGGCCCCGACGTCTTCTCCCATCATGAACACCCGGTCATCGCGCGCCATCGCCTCCCGGATGGCCGCCCGCATGGCCTCGCGATAGGTGGTTTTCATCTCGGCATCCGTTTCATGATCGTTCCTGCTCGGTGACGTCTCTCTCGGTATACACGTGGCGGGTGAGGTTTTCGACCGGTTCCGCGGTGCCTGCCTCGGCGAAGTCGACGGCGGCCTGCACCTCGGTGTCCACGGATGCCTGCAGGTCGGCCCACATGCGCTCGGGGAGCTCGCCGGCGGCCTCCAGCGCGGCGCGCAGCAGGTCGATCGGGTCGCGCTCCAGCCCCTGGGCCACCTCGGCCTTCTCGCGGTAGCGCTCGGGGTCGATCATCGAGTGTGCCCGGAAGCGGTACGTGCGGAGCTCGAGGAAGTGCGGTCCGGCGCCGGCTCTCACGGCGGCGACGGCGCGCCGAGTGGCTTCCTCGACGGCGCCCTCGCCGAAGAAGCAGGCGGTGACGCGGGAACGGCCCGCCATCTTGTCGGCCAGAGCCAGACCGATGGCGAGAGGAAGACCGCCGGCGACGATGGCGTTGCCCCCGAAGAACCGGGTGGCCGCGTCGAAAAGGTGCATGGACCCGCTGCGGCCCCGGCAGCATCCCTGTTCGAATCCGTACATCTCGGCCAGGATTGCGCCGGCGGCGACCCCTCGCAGCAGCGCGTGGCCGTGTTCGCGGTTGGTCGCCACGACGGCGTCCTCCGGTTCGAGCGTCACCAGAACGCCGGCTGCCACCGCCTGATCGCCGATGCAGACGTGCATGAACCCGCGGATCTTGGGAAGTGAGGTTGAAGTCCAGTTCCCGCGGCGCCACGGCCGGGCCGAGGCGCCGCGGGCGAAGCCGATGATGTCCAGGCGCAGAACCTCGCTGGGCTCTCACCCTGTCTTTAGTGCCACGAAGGCCTTGACCACCTCGCCGTCAACCGGATCCGGGATGCCGATCACGCCGGCCTCCGCCACCGCCTCGTGCTCCATCAGCGAGCTCTCCATCTCGAAGGGCCCGATCAGGTGCCCGGACGACTTGATGAGGTCGTCTCCGCGGCCGACAAACCAAAAGTACTCGTCGGAATCTTGTCGGGCGAGGTCGCCGGTGAGGTACTAGCCGCCGGCGAAAGTTCGTCGGTAACGTTCCTCCTCGCCCAGATACCCGCGGAACATCGACGGCCAGCCGGGCCGCAGTGCCAGCTCGCTCAGGGCATCCATTTCGGTCACCAGCACGACCTCGCCGCCCCGCATCAGCGGCGCACCCTGCTGGTCGCGGGCGCCCAGCGCTGCCTCGACGCCGGGCAAAGGCCGCCCCATCGAGCCGGGGCGGATGGGCGTGGCCGCGTAGTTCGCGATCATGATCCCGCCGGTCTCGGTCTGCCACCAGTTGTTGTGCACAAGTTGCCCGAACGTCTCCTGGCCCCACACCACGACCTCCGGGTTGAGCGGCTCACCCACGCTGGCCACGAACCTCAGCGCGGACAGGTCGTGGCCGGCGGCCCGGTCTGAGCCGGCTTTCATAAGCATTCGCAGGGCGGTCGGCGCCGTGTACCAGACGGTCACGCGCTGCTCGGCGAGCACCCGGTACCACCGGTCCGCGTCCAGCTCCTCCTCGTCGACGATGGCGGTCACGCCGTGCACCAGAGGAGCGATGATGCCGTGGGAGGTGCCCGTGACCCAGTCGGGGTCGGCGGTACACCAGTAGACATCACCGGGGTGCAGGTCGAGGGCGAACCGGCCGGTCGCGTAGTGCGCGGTCACGGCGTCGTGCACGTGGATGGCACCCTTCGGGGTGCCGGTGGTGCCGCTCGTGAAGCGCAGCAGAGCCATGTCCTAGCTCTGGGTGGCGGCGATCTCGATGTAGGGCGGGGTCTCCCGCAGCTGGGCCGCCAGATCGAGCGTGCCCGGGTCCGGATGGCCGTCGGCGTCGACCAGCAACACGTGCCGCGGGTCCGGCAGCTGGACCCGGATCGGCGCCACCTTCTTGCGGTACAGCGCCCGCGTTGTGACCAGGGCCCGGCCGCCGCCGAGCTGGAGCCGTCGGCGTACCGGCTCCGGCCCGAAGGCGGAGAACAGCGGGCAGAAGACGCTGGCATTCTTGAACGTGCCGAGCACCGCGACGTAGAGCGCGGGAACGCGGCCGAGGAGGGAGAAGACCCGGTCGCCCCGCCCGATGCCTAGGCCCCGCAGCACGCTGGCGAAGCGGCCGGTCTGCTCGGCGAGCTCTGCATAGCTCAGGGAGTGGGTCTTGCCGTCGCCGCGCACGAAGCACAGGGCCTCGTGAGCGGCCCTGGCACCGGCGGCATGCCGGTCAACCGCCTCGTAGGCGATGTTGAGCCCCCGATCGCCGGGCAGCCCCGAAAGAGCGTGGCGGGCCTCGTCCCAGGTGAAGGCGGCGCAGGTCTCGTCATAGTTGACGAGGTTGGGCGGCACCGTGAGGGCGCGAACATTCTTGGGGATGGTGGGCCAGCGTGTCGAGGCTTCGGTTCCTGCCGTCATGCAGCCCATGAGACCCCCGTGGGCACGTGGGGCGTAGGGTATCGCCATGGCCTCCTTTGAGCGGATTGTCGACGAGGGCGTTCTCATCGGGCTCTCCGCGGCGCGCATGGCCGTGAAGAACCACATCATCGTGGGGGCGCTGCGTGAGCACCGCGACTTCGCCGATGCCGATTACACCGCGGCCGTCCGCTCCGAATTGGTCCGGCTGGCGACGCAGAACGAGGAAGATGCCGAGCGTGTCGGCCGGCAGCGGAAAGTCCTGGGCCGGCAGCGGAGCGCATTCGAGATCACCGACGATGACAGGCTCCACGTGCGCCAGCTGGCCTTGCGACGGAGTGTGCACCTGAAGCTCGCCGGTGCCCTACGGGCCGTGGCCGCCGACGACGAGCAGGTCGCCGACCTGCTTAAGCGGGCCCGCACGGACGCCAGCGAGGAAATCGGCGCCGCGCTCGCCGCCCGGCTGGTCGAACAGGTTGTCGACCGCCGGGAGCCCGACTACGCGCAGCGGCGGGCGGAACGGGTGCGGGTTCTGGTGAACACCGATCTGGCGGCGCTGATGTCGAACCGTCGGGCAGGGCTGGATTCCGGACGCTGACGGTCCCCTTAGCGGGCGGTTCGGGGCTGGACCTTCTTCACCACGCTGGACTTCAGCCGCATTGAGCCGAATCCGTCCACCTTGCAGTCGATGTCGTGGTCGCCCACACCATCCAGCAGACGGATACCCCGCACCTTCGCGCTCACCGTGATGGCGGTCGCGCTGCCCTCATGCGTGGGTTAGGCCCGGCCGAGCCGACACATGTGGCCAACTCAGGACATCCGCCAGCCAAGTCCATCGGCCGCCACGGACCAGTGCGGAACCGGGGCGGATGTTCGGCCCGGCCGGACGGATCTCCTGAATTGGCCACAACGCGCGCCGGATGAGCGGCAGCGCGTGCGCGCTTCGCACCTCCATCAGCCGCTCCACCCCGTACCCCGGACGAATTCGACGGAGAGCCGAGATTTTGCCCAAAAATGGCCGTAAATCCTGAGAAGAAGCCGATTCGCACCAGAATCTCCGTCGAATTGGCTGGACGCCGGGCAGGGAGTCACCTGTGATGAGCAGCATTCACTCGGTGCGCTGAGCTGTGATCTTTCGAGAGCGACACAACCAACCGATTCGGATCGCTCGGCTACCGGTGCATTTCGGTCTTCTGGATCTGCCACTCGAGGTCGTCGGGGGACAGGTTGGCGTTCTTGAAGGCATCCGTCAGCGGCAGCTGCAAGCGCAGGTCGGTGCCGAGGCACAGGGCAGCGGTGCCGGAGCGCAGCTTGAAGTCGAGCACGTGGCCGCCGGCCGTGCGGTCGTCGGTCAGGAAATGCGTGTGGCAGCCGGGCACGCCGATCCCCTGCTCGTAGAGCGGGGTGCGGAAGCCAGCCACGACGCCCGAGACGTCGTGCAACTCAATGATCGCGTCCTCGTCGGTTGCCTCCACCATGGGGCGGTAGGGCTTCTCCTGCTTGACGACCGTGCGCATCCGGATCCACTCGAAGTCGCCGTCGATGCGCAGGGCGTACATGTAGTTCTGCGACGCCGTCAGCTTGTCGATGAACGTCGACGCCTCCGCGCGCACGATGTTCTTCGGCAATTGGCTCTCGATATGAGGCACGAAATTCGTGACGACGGCGTAGGGCGTGTGCGCGCCCAGGTCGGCCTTCGACACCCCGCCGTCGGCCCGCAGCTGGTAGCAGATGCCGTCGATGATCAGCATTTCACCGTCCAGTCCGTTGAACGTGCCGAGTCCGAAACTGCCGCGGCCGAGCAGGTCGCGCACGGTCATCTCGTCTTCGTAGACGCCGTCGAGTAGCGCGCTCATCAGGCTCGTCTGGAAAATTTCGTGTCGGGTGACAGTGAATTTGCTCATTGCAGCACATCGCTTTCCAGATCGGCCATCAGGTCATCTCTATTGTTGCGGTAGTCGACGTGCACGTCGATGATGCTCGGGCCGGGTTCGGCAAGGGCCTGCGCCAGGATGCCGGCGAAGTCGTCGAGGTGCGTTACCCGGTGGCCGTGGGCGCCGAATGATTCGGCATAGGCGACGGCGTCGTAATCGCCCAGCTGCACGCCGGAGGTGCGCCCGTATTTGCCCATCTGCTGGAACGCCACCATGTCGTAGGTGCCGTCGTTGAAAATGATGTGGGTGAACGTCGAGCCGAGCCGCACGGCCGTCTCCAGCTCCATGGCGGAGTAGAGAAAACCGCCGTCGCCCGACACGGACACGACTGGTGTGCCCGGGCGCACCAGGGTCGCGGCGATCGCCCAGGGCAGGGCCACGCCCAGGGTCTGCTGGCCGTTCGAGAACAGCAGGGTGCGCGGGTGGTAGGTGCGGAAGTGCCGGGCCATGTAGATGTAGTGGGAGCCCACGTCGCAGAGCACCGTCGTGTCATCCGGGAGCAGTTCGCGCATCATCAGGGTGAGGTCGGCCGGGTGCACGCCCTCGGACTCGTCCCGGCGACCGGTGGGCTGGTCGGCGTGCGCGAGGCGGGCGCGCTGCTCGGCTACCTCGGCCGCGGCGGCGACCGGCATCGACAGCCCGTTGATCTGGCGGGCGAGGGCGTCGAGGGTCTCGGCGACGTCGCCGCGCAGTTCGAGCGTGGGGCGGTAGTAGTCGTCGAGGTCGGCGGAGAGTTCGTCCAGGTGGATGATCACGCGCAGGTGGTCTTTGTTCCACTTCGACGGTTCGTACTCGACGAAGTCGTAGCCGACGGTCAGGATCACGTCGGCCTTGTGCAGAAGGATGTCCCCGGGCTGGTTGCGGAACAGGCCCACGCGTCCGAGGTAATGCTCTTCGAGCTCGTGCGAGATGACTCCCGCGGCCTGGAACGTCTCAACGACGGGCAGTCCGGCGACGCCCAGCAGGCGGTGCAGCGCCGCGACGGCCTGGTCCGAGCCGGACCGCGCGCCGGCAAGGATGACCGGGAACTGCGCATCCTTCAGCAGGGCGGCAGCGCGCTGCACGCTCTTGGAGGGTGCGGCGCCCAGCTGCGGCACCCAGTGCGGATGCGTCATCGACACGGTCGTCGAGTCCGTGAGCACGTCGTAGGGGAGAACAACCGCTGCGGCGCCCTTGGGCTCCTGGGTTGCCTCGCGGAACGCGTTCGCGATTGCTTCCGGCACGTTGTCGGCGACACTCACCTCGCCGGCGGACTTGGTCACGGCGGACAGCATGCCCACGGCATCCATTGTCTGGTGGGTACGCTTCAACCGGTCTGCGCGCGGAACCGCGCCGCAGAGGGCGACCACCGGGTCGCCTTCGGTCGTCGCCGTCAGCAGGCCCGTCGCGAGGTTGGAGGTGCCTGGGCCGCTCGTCACCAGGACGACGCCCGGCTGGCCGCTCAGACGCCCGACGGCCGCGGCCATGAAGGCCGCATTCTGCTCGTGACGCACCACGATCACCTCGGGTCCGTCGTCGATGAGAGCGTCATAGACCGGGTCGATCTTGGCGCCGGGAACGCCGAAGACCCACTGCACGCCGTATGCCTTCAGGCATTCCACCACGCGTTCGGCGGAGCGGGTGGACGGAGCGGGGGTGCCGGCGTCAGAGCGCACGAGCGTGGTCTCGGTTGTGTCGTCGTCGCTCTGGAGCGGTGAAGTAGTGGTCATTGTGATGCCTCCCGGATCGCCGTTCTGAATCGGCCTCCCCTCCATCGTCGCTGCACATTCAATAACAAGCAACGCCGAGTAGCGATGCAAACGATCTGAAAATGAGATGCTTAGGCCCATGGAATTGAGACAGCTCGAATTCTTCAGCGCCGTCGCCGGTGAGTTGAGCTTCACGCGCGCCGGGGACCGGCTCACCATCGCCCAGTCAGCCGTCTCGGCCGGCATTCGATCGCTCGAAAGCGAATTGGGCGTCGAACTGTTCGATCGCAGCCGCCGCCAGATCAGGCTCACTACGACTGGCGAACTGCTGCTTCCGAAGGTGCGCGACGCCCTCGACGCCGTGAACGAGGTGCGCGACGCCGCCCAGGACACCACCCGCGCCATCACCGGGTCCATCGTGATCGGGCTGATGACCTCGGTCACGCTCGTCAATGTGCCTCGGCTGCTCGGTCTCTTCCGCGCCGGCCATCCGGGCGTCGGCGTGCGGCTGCGCGCGGCCCGGCGGGGGTCGGCCGGGCTGGTCGACGAGCTCGTCTCGGGCGAACTCGACCTGGCCTTCCTCGCCCTCAGCGGCCCGGCGCCGACGGCGCTCTCAGCCGTGCCGATCGCTTCGTCGCCGATGGTGCTGGTGGTGCCGAAAGGCCACCGGCTCGCCTCCGCGTCGGCCGTGGGCCTGGGCGACCTCGTGCCGGAGGAGTTCATCGATCTGCCGCCCGGCTACGCCAGCCGTCAGATCGTGGACGATGCCTTCACCGCTGCCGGCCTCGAGCGGCGGGTGATGATCGAGGTCTCCGATATCGGAACGGCCGCCGAATACGTGACCAACGGCCTCGGAGTGGCCCTGTTGCCCGAATTCACCGCCCACGACGCGCTCGACGTGCACCGGCTTCCCGTGGCGAATCTGCCCGATTTCACGGTGTACCTGGCGGCCTCGCGCAAGCGGCGCGCGTCGGCTGCCGTGCGCGCGTTCGTGGAGCTCGCGCTCGTCGCCGACGAGGCGCGCGGCTGATGCGAGGCGGGGCCGACAGGGTGCGTCAGTTGCCCCCGCGCAGGGCGACGATCGGCTCGATATTCGACGCCTTCAGGGCGGGGTAGACCCCGGTGGCAAGGCCGACGACGGCCCCGAGCAGCGCCGACCCGGCTGCGAGCCAGGGGTCGACGACCGGCGCCCACTGCTGAATAGGCGACATGATCACCACCGCGAAGACCCCGAGTGCGGCTCCGATCAGGCCGCCGAGTAGGCCGATGACCACGGATTCGACCATGAACTGGCTCGAGATGTTGCGCTTGGTGGCGCCCAAGGCCCGGCGCAGCCCGATCTCGCCCACCCTTTCCATCACCGACAGCAGAGTGACGTTCGCGATCCCCAGTCCGCCCGCGACGAGTGCGAGCACGCCGAGAATCAGGGAGATGACGTTCACGTCGGCCTGCACGTTCTCGCGCAGGGCGGACCTAGCCGACGGGGCCTGTACCTCGAAGTTCTGCGCAGCGTTGGGGTCCAGGGCGAGCGGAGCCTGTTCCGCGACCACTTTGCCGGCGCCGAGAGCGATCCGGATCTGCAGTTCATCCGGGCCGGTCAGGCCGAAGTCGGCGCGCGCGGTGCCCATCGGCACGACCACCGCGTCGAGCAGGTCGGAGCGTCGCTCCATCCCATCGATGATGCCGATCACGGTATATGAGGAGTCGCCGATGAAGATGGAGGGCTGGCTGTCGACGCGGTTGATGCCCAGGCGATCAGCCGCGCGCGAACCGAGCACCGCCACCCGATCGGCCCTGGCATCGTGGCCGGTGTCGAAGTACCGGCCGGTCACGATGTTGCCGCGAACCGCGTCGAGCAGTCCGGGGAAGGTGGCCATCAGCGATGGGCCCAGGGTTGCCGGTTCCGACGGGTCGTTTACCGGCACCGCGGTAATGGTCACGGCATCGAGGGGCACCTCGCTGACGAGGCCGGCCAGCTCCACCCCGGCCAGGCGGCTGACCCGGTCCGGGGCATCCCAAGGCAGTCGCCCGGTCGCGCGCTCCGAGCCGTTCATCCCGTCGGTGCTCCCCGGCTCGATCACGACCTGGGTGGCCGCGACCGCGTCGAATTGGCGGGCGATCTGGCCGGCTGCCGTCTGGGCGAATCCGATTGTCACCACCAGGGAGGCGATTCTGATCGTGGTCCCGAGCGTGGTCATGATCAGGCGGGTGGGGCGCGCCCCGATGCCATAGCCCGCCTCGACGATGAGGTCCTGCACCGAGAACCGGTCGGCGCGGGTGATGGCCGGCGCGGCCCCGCGGTCACCGTCGCTTACCGGGGCCGGAGCGCTGGTCGCTCGACGGCGGTTCGGCATCCGCAATTTCATGTTGTTTCGCTCACGCGGCCGTCGGTGATGCTGATGGTGCGCCCGGCGCGATCCGCCACGGCCCGGTCGTGGGTGATGACGATGAGCGTGAGGCCGCCGGCGTTCAGCTCCTCTAACAGGTCCATGACCTCCCTGGAGGTGGAGGCGTCGAGGTTGCCGGTCGGCTCGTCGGCCAACGGCAGCTGGGGCGAGGCCACCACGGCCCGCGCGACCGCGACCCGCTGGCGCTCGCCGCCGAAGAGAGTGCCGGGCAGGAAGTCGATCCGGTGGTCCAGGTGCACCCGGTGCAGGGCGGCGCGGGCCCGTCATTCGCGGTCGGCGCGCGGAACTTTGCTGTAGATCGTGGCCAGCAGCACATTGTCGCACACCGAGCGGTGCGGCATGAGGTGGAAGGCCTGGAACACGAAGCCGATCTTGCCGCCCCGCAGCGCCGCGCGTTCCGCCTCGTCGGCCAGACCCGTGAGCGCTCCGTCGAGGTAGTACTCGCCGACGCTCGGTCGGTCGAGCAGGCCGAGGATGTTGAGCATGGTCGACTTGCCCGACCCGCTCGGCCCGACGATCGAGAGGTAGTCCTGCTTCTCTACCCGCAGGTTGATTGATGTGAGCGCCTGGACCTCGGGCGGGCCGGGGAAGGAGCGGGTGACGTCGATGAGCTCCACGACGGCCGGTCGGCTCATCGCCCGGCCACGACGAGGTCCCCTTCCTCGAGGGAACCGTCGACCGCCTGCACCTCGACGTAACCGTCAGCCGCGAGCCCGGCGCTCACCTCGACCAGCACGGTCTTTTTTCCGTATCCGGTCGACACCTCGACCCGGGATTCCCCGCCCGGGCCGGCGGTAAGCGCGGCCAACGGCACAGCGAGCACCTCCCCGTCGGTGGAGCTGACCGGGATGGTGACCCGCAGGTTGCTGCCCTGGATGCTCTGGAGCTGCCCGGGTGTGAGGTCGTCGAGCGTGAGCAGGATGGTGAAGCGTCCGCTCGCCGCATCCGTTCCCTCTTTAGCCTCGGCCACGGCGACGGATGTCACGGTGGCGCCGTGCTCGGAATCGTCCTGCATCGAGAGCACGGCGGCGTTGCCGACCTTCATGAGTTTGGCATCGCTCGCCGAGGCGGAGGCGTTGATCTGGATCGTGGCACCGGAGACGCGCATCACGGAGCCCGTGATCGAGGTGCCGCGGGATACGGTGACCTCGTCGACCCGGCGGGGGAGACCCGGCAGGTACAGGATTTCGCATGCCGGCAGATAGGTCATGGTGGCCTCGTTCGCCGTGGCGAGCGCGTCACGCGCGCTCGTCGCCTGCTGTTCGGCGGACCGCAGGGCGGATGTCTCGGCCGTGGTGTCGCGAGCCGCGAGCACCGAATCGAGCCGGGTTTTTGCGAGGGTGAGGGCGTCCGTGGCATCCGCGATCGCAGCGGGTTCGTCGCGCGTTTTCGCCGCGGCGAGGGCGCGCTCGCTGCCGGCAACGCCGGCCCGAACGAATTCGACCGAGTTTTTGCCCGAAACGGCCCGGAAACCCGAAAAAATGGTCCCATATACGAGAATCTCCGTCGAATTGGTGCGGCGACGGACCCGGCGCTCCGCCGCTGAGAAACAAAGTCCACGGGGGCTGTCGGATCGGAGCTATCGGGAGTCATGCAACCCAACGGGTTGGGACTCACTCAGCTAGCGGTCGAGCCCTGCCATGCGTTCCAGTGCGGCTCGCATGATCATCTGGGCCGGATCGCCGATCACGTGATTGTTCAGGTACAGGCTCTCCGCCCATGACAGGACTTCCGCTTTGGTGAGCCCCACGGCCGACCAGTCCACCCCTGCTTCCGCGCGCGCTGTCGGTTCCCCGGTCTTCGGGTTCAGCCACACCCGTGCGATCGGGATATCCGGATCTTCGTGCTCCGGATTCCAGAGGAGCGCGATCGGGTGGTCAGATCCGTCGAGGTGATCGTCGGCGATGTGGCCGGACCCGAGCCAGGGGAGCATCAGCTGCTCGCCCTCCAACTCCACGTCGATGATTTCGAGCGGGACCGGCCCGTAATCGCGGGAGTACACCGGCAGCCCCACATGGTGCCATTCGGCGGCCTCATCCGAGTCTTCCAGCAGATCCGGGAGGCGCGGTGCAACGTGCAGCACGAAGCCGGTCGCCCAGTCGACGAGGGCCTGGGTGTCGGCGGCCGGCCACGGACTGTCATCGCTCGAAGACCCGTCCGCGTTGTGGAAGTGGTACTCGACTCCTTCTTCCAGGATGTCCAGGTGGAACTCTCCGTCGTCGAAGCCGAGGAAGATGCCGGCGACCTGCTCCTCGTCGTCCCAGTCCGCGTCGAATTCCGGGTGCCGGAAACGCGGGGGCAGCGGGGGGATGTCCAGGGGCAGCACGCCGAGGTCGAGCACCACCCGCAGCACGGTGTTCGGCATACGCAGTGTCGGGTCGGTCATAGTCTCGACGATACCGGAGGCCGCCGACGTGGGGCAGCACAGAGCCGCATCACCGAGCCGCATCACAGGACCGGGAAATATGACAAGTGAGCGGATGACGGGAATCGAACCCGCGCTATCAGCTTGGGAAGCTGAAGTTCTACCATTGAACTACATCCGCATGTCCGTCGCGCAGGCAAGCCCGGAACGGAACCGTGCCAGCATATCAAGTCCGCGCCGTTAGGCTGGAACCGTGCTGCTCTCGGATCGCGAAATCAAGGCTGAAATCAACGCGGAACGAATCCGTCTGGAGCCGTACCAGGCCGACATGATCCAGCCGTCGAGTATCGACGTGCGACTCGACGGCTTCTTCCGCCTCTTCGACAACCACAAGTACCCCTATATCGATCCGGCCGAAGACCAGCCCGATCTGACCCGGTTGATCGAGACCGCCGCGGGAGAACCGTTCATCCTGCACCCCGGTGAGTTCGTGCTCGGGTCCACCTACGAGAAGGTCACCCTGCCCGACGACGTCGCCGCGCGGCTGGAGGGCAAGAGCTCGCTCGGCCGGCTCGGCCTGCTCACCCACTCGACCGCCGGCTTCATCGATCCCGGTTTCACCGGCCACGTGACGCTCGAGTTGAGCAACGTCGCCACCCTGCCGATCAAGCTGTGGCCCGGCATGAAGATCGGTCAGCTCTGCTTCTTCCGGCTGAGTTCGCCCGCCGAACGTCCCTACGGCTCAAGCGAATACAGCTCCCGCTACCAGGGCCAGCGCGGGCCGACCGCGTCGCGGTCGTTCCAGAACTTCCACTGCACGGATGTGCGGGAGGCCTCGATGGGATCGACCACCGGAGCCGAGTAGCCCGGTTCACACGCATGCAACACGCGCCCGGTAAAATCGGCCCATGACCACATCCGTGCCCAGCTTTGCCGAGGCGCTCGTCGCGCCGGGACCGACACCCGACTACCCGGGGCGGATGCGCCGCTTCGGCCAGCTGGTCGGCGCCTGGGCCGCCACCGGGTCCCGCCTCGACGAGACGACCGGCGAATGGACCGGGCGCGAATTCACCTGGATCGTCGACTTCGTGCTCGACGGGCGTGCGGTGCAAGACGTCGAGGTCGTCGTGAGCGACTCGCACCCGACCGGCTTCGAGACCGTCGCCACGGCCGTGCGAGTCTATGATTCCTACGCCGGCGTGTGGCGGGTCAGCTATTTCGCCCCGGCATCCGGCGAGTACTGCCACCTCGTGGCGACCCCCCACCGCAACGGCCTGCGCCAGGACGGCACGGGCACCGACGGCCGCCCGATCCGCTGGAACTTCGTCTCGATCACACCTGACGCCTACGCCTGGGAGGGCTGGGTCTCCAACGACGAGGGTTCCACCTGGGTGCTGGTCGAGCACAACGAGGCCACCCGCATCCGTTAGCCAATCTGGTCCTGGCGGGCCTTCACCGGAAGCAGGAGAAGCAGCCCCACGAGCAAAACCAACATAAGTCCGAGGATGCCCCAATAGGTTTCGCCGAAGATCGTCACCGTCAGGGCGAACATGGTCGGCGCCAGAAAGCTCACCGCGCGGCCCGTCGTGGCGTAGAGCCCGAAGACCTCACCCTCCCGGCCGGCCGGGATCAGGCGTGCCAGGAAGGTGCGGCTGGCCGACTGGGCCGGCCCGACGAAGAGCGTCAAGGCGAGGCCGGCGGTCCAGAACACGATCTGACCGCCGTCGTGCAGCAGGAATACGATGCTGCCGAACACGATCAGGCCGATCAGAGCGGTCACGATGATCGGCTTTGCGCCGACCCGGTCGTCAAGCGCGCCGGCGATGATGGTGGCCACGCCCGCCACGACATTGGCGGCGATAGCGAAGATGATCACCTCGCCGGGTGAGAATCCGAAGACGGATGCCGCGAGCACCCCGCCGAAGGTGAAAACCCCGGCCAGGCCGTCGCGGAAGATCGCGCTCGCGATCAGGAAGTACACCGTCTGGCGGCTGGTCTTCCAGAGCCGAATGATGTCCTGCCCGAGCACGACGTAGGAACGGAGGAAGCTCACCCGGGGCCGGCGCACCGCAACGGGAGAACGGTATTCGGGAACCGAGAACAGCACCGGCAGGGCGAACAGGCCGAACCAGGCGGCCGCGATGAGCATCGTGACCCGCACCGAGAGGCCGTTCTCGCTGGTCACCCCGAACAGACCCACGTCGGGGCTGATGAAACCGAAGTACACGATGAGCAGCAGCACGATGCCGCCGATGTAGCCCATGCCCCAACCGAAACCGCTGACCCTGCCGATGGTGCGCGCGGTCGAGACCTGGGACAACATGGCGTTGTAGTTGACGCTGGCGAACTCGAAGAAGACGTTGCCGGCGGCCACCAGAACGAGGCCGAGCAGCAGGAAGCTCGGTGACGCCTCCACGAAGAACATCGCCGCGGTGAGGCCCACCACGATGAACGTGTTGACGCCGAGCCACAGCTTGCGCCGCCCGGAGGTGTCCGAGCGCTGTCCGGTGATCGGGGCCAGCACCGCTACCAGCAAGCCGGCGATGGCGAGGGCCCAACCGAGCTGGGCGGAAATGACGTCTTTGTCGCCGAACGAGCTGCCCGTGATGTAGACGGTGAAGACGAAGGTGGTGACCACCGCATTAAACGCGGCAGAGCCCCAGTCCCAGAAGCTCCAGGCCACTACGCGGCGTCTGCTCGTTTTGTCTGGCAGCTCCCGGGCATCCGTGCTGCCCTGCTCCGCGATCCCGGTCATGCGCTGAGGCTAGTGGATGTGGGTGGCCGGAGACCATCGATTGCACGAAATCTCAAAGTTGAGTCGTTCACGCTCAACTCTCAGGTGCGTGGCTTGACTTTCGATTTGGGACACTGGCACACTTGAGCCAGCACCACTCAACTCTGTGAAATCGAGCTGAGAACATACTTTAAAGGAGAACGCACACATGGCCCGTGCAGTAGGCATCGACCTCGGAACCACCAACTCTGTGGTGGCCGTCCTCGAAGGTGGAGAACCCACCGTCATCGCAAACGCCGAAGGCTTCCGGACCACGCCGTCCGTCGTCGCCTTCACCAAAGACGGCGAGGTGCTGGTCGGCGAGACCGCCAAGCGCCAGGCCGTCACCAACGTCGACCGCACCATCGCGTCGGTCAAGCGCCACATGGGCACCGACTGGAATGTCGCCATCGACGACAAGAAGTTCACCCCGCAGGAAGTTTCGGCCCGCATCCTGGCCAAGCTCAAGCGCGATGCCGAGGCGTACCTGGGCGACAAGGTGACGGATGCCGTCATCACCGTTCCCGCGTACTTCAATGATGCCGAGCGGCAGGCCACCAAGGAGGCCGGCGAGATCTCCGGCCTTAACGTGCTGCGTATTATCAACGAGCCGACCGCGGCCGCACTCGCCTACGGCCTCGACCGTGGCAAAGAAGACGAGCTCATCCTGGTCTTCGACCTCGGCGGCGGAACCTTCGACGTCTCCCTCCTCGAGGTAGGCAAGGACGACGACTTCTCCACCATTCAGGTGCGGTCGACTGCCGGTGACAACCGCCTCGGCGGCGACGACTGGGATCAGCGCATCGTCGATCACCTGATCAAGAAGTTCAAGGAAACCACCGGCGTCGACGTCTCCAAGGACAAGATCGCCAAGCAGCGCCTCAAGGAAGCCGCCGAGCAGGCCAAGAAGGAACTCTCGAGCAGCATGTCGACGAGCATCCAGCTGCCGTACCTCTCCCTGACCGAGAATGGCCCGGCCAACCTCGACGAGACGCTCACCCGCGCCCAGTTCGAGAAGATGACCGAAGACCTGCTCGACCGCACGAAGAAGCCGTTTCAGGACGTCATCCGTGAAGCCGGGGTCAAGGTGGAAGATATCGCCCACGTCGTTCTCGTCGGTGGCTCCACCCGCATGCCCGCCGTGTACGAGCTCGTCAAGGCCGAGACCGGTGGCAAGGACCCGAACAAGGGCGTCAACCCGGACGAGGTCGTCGCCGTTGGCGCCGCACTGCAGGCCGGCGTGCTGAAGGGTGAGCGCAAAGATGTCCTGCTCATCGACGTCACCCCGCTGAGCCTCGGCATCGAGACCAAGGGCGGCATCATGACGCGCCTGATCGAGCGCAACACGGCCATCCCGACCAAGCGCAGCGAGACCTTCACCACAGCCGACGACAACCAGCCGTCCGTCGCGATCCAGGTCTTCCAAGGCGAGCGCGAGTTCACCCGCGACAACAAGAACCTCGGTACGTTCGAGCTGACCGGCATCGCGCCGGCTCCGCGCGGCATCCCGCAGGTTGAGGTTACCTTCGATCTCGACGCCAACGGCATCGTGCACGTGTCTGCCAAAGACAAGGGCACCGGCAAGGAACAGTCGATGACCATCACGGGCGGATCTTCGCTCGCGAAGGAAGACATCGAGCGCATGGTGCGCGAGGGCGAAGAGCACGCCGCCGAGGACAAGCGCCGTCGCGAGGCAGCCGAGACCCGCAACACGGCGGAGCAGCTCGCTTACTCGATCGAGAAGCTGATCAAGGAGAACGACGAGAAGCTGCCCGAGGACGTGAAGTCCGAGGTTCAGGCCGACGTCGACGCCCTCAAGGCCGCTCTCGTCGGCGACGACGATGCGGCCGTGAAGACGGCCTTCGACAAGCTCAACGAGAGCCAGGGCAAGCTCGGCGAGGCCATCTACAAGACCAGCCAGGCGGATGCCGCGGCCGGTGCCCCAACCGACTCCGAGCCGACCGCCGACGCGGCCGGCTCCGACGAAGACGTGGTTGACGCCGAGGTCGTCGACGACGAAGACGAGGCCAAGAAGTAATGGCAGACGACAACAAGCGTCCTGGCGACGAGCCGTTTGACGAGGGGGCATCCACTGAGGGTGCCCCCGGGACCGACGCCGAGGCGGAAGCCGAAGGTGTGAGTGTCGAGGACATCGACGAGGCGTCCGCCGAGGGTATCGAAGAGGACGAGCTGACGGTCCAAGACATCCTGGACGCCGCCACGCGGGAAGTCGACGAGCCCACGAGCGAGCACCTCGCCGACCTCAAGCGGGTCACCGCGGAGTACGCCAACTACCGTCGCCGCACCGAGGCCAACCGCGAGGTCGAGCGTGAGCGCGTCACCGTGGATGTCGTAAAGGGCCTGATTCCCGTGCTCGACGATCTCGACCGCGCTGAGAAGCACGGCGACCTGGTCGAAGACTCGGCGTTCAGCACGATCGCCGCGAAACTGCGGGGGAGCGTCGAGCGCCTGGGCGTGAAGTCCTTCGGCACGGTCGGCGAACCGTTCGATCCGACCATCCACGAGGCGATCTTCCAGCTGCCCACCGCGGGCATCGAGTCGGAGACCGTCGGTGACGTGATCGAGACCGGCTACTTCCTCGGCTCGTCGCTCCTGCGCGTGGCCAAGGTCGTCGTGCAGGTACCGAGCGATGGCTAGCCAGGACTGGTTCGATAAGGACTTTTACAAGGTCCTGGGTGTGTCAAAGGACGTCACCCCGGCCGAGCTGAAGAAGGCCTATCGCAAGCTCGCCCGCACGTATCACCCGGACTCCAATCCGGGCAACCCTGCGGCCGAGGCGACGTTCAAGGAGATCAGCGAGGCACACTCGGTGATCGGTGACCCTGCCCAACGCAAGGAATACGATGCTGTGCGCGCGATGGGCGGTGGGGCCCGCTTCACCGCCCCGCGCCCCGGTGGCGGGCAGGCCGGAGGCTTCGATGATGTCTTCGGAGGCATGTTCGGTGGGGGCGCGCGGCAACAACAGCCCGGCTACTCCTATGAGCAGGGCGGTTTCGACGACCTCCTCGGCGGCATGTTCGGCCGCGGTCAGGGTGGCGGCGGTTTCGGCACCTCGAGCGGCGGGTTCCGCGGCTACGGCGGGCCGACTCGCGGCCGCGACGTGATCGCGTCGACAACGGTCGACTTCATCACGGCCACGCACGGTGACCAGATCACCCTGCAAACGCAGGATGGCCGCGCCATCAAGGTGAAGATCCCGGCCGGGGTGGCCGACGGGCAGAAGATCAAGCTCCGCGGCCAGGGGCAGCACAGCCCTGACGGCGGCGAGTCCGGCGACATCGTACTCACGGTGAACGTGCGCAAGCACCCGGTCTTCGAACGCGATGGGCTGAACCTGCGGGTCTCCGTTCCGGTCACGTTCGTCGAGGCCGCGCTCGGCGCCACTATCGAGGTGCCGACGTTGGGCGGAGCGCCGGTCAAACTGCGCATCGCCCCGGGCACCCCGAGCGGGCGCGTGCTGCGCGTCAAGGGGCGTGGCGTCGTGACGCCCAAGGGCACCGGGGACCTGCTGGCGGAGGTTCAGGTTGCCGTTCCGTCTCATCTGTCGAAGGACGCCGAAGAGAAACTCGCGGCCTTCGCGGAAGCACTGCCGAAGGAGAATCCGCGCGACGAACTCCTCGCGAAGGCGAGAGACTGACGGTGGACGAGAACACCCGGGTTTTCGTAATCTCGATGGCCGCCGAGCTTGCGGGCATGCACCCGCAAACGCTGCGCCAATACGATCGCCTGGGGCTGGTGAGTCCCGACCGCACCCCCGGTCGGTCTCGCCGGTACTCGATGCGGGATGTGGCCAAGCTCCGCGAGATCGCGGAGCTCGGTGCCGAGGGTGTGAGCCTGGAAGGGATCCGTCGCATCATTGACCTCGAGGACCACGTGCGCACGCTCGAATCGCGGCTGCGCGAATTGGAGTCTGCGCTGGCCGATGAACTGCTCAACCGTCCGGGCCGCCGCGTCTTCGCGGCCGGCTCGGCCGGTGAGGTCATCTCGATGCGGGCCGGTACGCGCACGCGCCGGTCCAACCAGATCGTGATCTGGCGCCCCCTGGGTTCCCGCCCGATCGGCGACGAGAAGTAGCCGCACCTGCGGGCTAGCCTGAGGCAATGCCTGATTTTTCCTTTGACCGCCTGAGGCGTTTCCCCGACGTGGAAGCGGACAATCTCTTCGCCGTGGATGCGAGCGACCGCCTGATCCTCGACGAGGCGGCCGGCGTGCTGGCCGAGGCAGGATCCGGCGAGGTCGTGGTGATCGAGGACCGCTATGGCGCTCTCACCCTGGGCGCGGCCGCACTGGCCGGGGCCCGGGGAATCCGGGTGCACCAGGATGTCCTCTCTGGGGAGTTGGCCCTCACCCTGAATGCGGCCGACGCCGGACTCGCCGATTCCTACCGCTCCCTCATCCTGGGCGAAGAACTGCTGACGAACGCGCGGGTGGTACTGATCCAGCTGCCGCGCAGTCTGACGGCGCTCGATGAGTTCGCCGACGCCATCCGTCGTTTCGCGGCACCGGATGTGGTGGTGATCGCCGGCGGACGCATCAAGCACATGACGCCGACCATGAACGCGGTGCTCCGCCGGCACTTCGGCGAGCTGCAGGTCTCGTCGGCCCGGCAAAAGTCGCGGGTACTCAGGGCAGCGGCTCCGACTGCCTCCGCAACTCAGCCGACGGTGTCCACCTGGCCGAATTCTGTGGAGCACGCCGACCTGGGACTCACGATCTGCGCCCACGGGGCTGCGTTTGCCGGCGCGACCGTCGATATCGGAACGCGCTACCTGCTTGAGTTCCTTGATCGGATGAAAACGGATGCTCGGAGCGCCATCGACCTCGGCTGCGGCACCGGGGTGCTCGCCGCCACCCTCGCCCGACGCCGTCCCGCCCTGCGGGTGACCGCCACCGACCAGTCGGCCGCGGCCGTCGCCTCCGCGCGGGCCACCATGGTGGCCAATGCGCTCGCCGACCGGGTCACGGTCGTGCGGGATGACGCGCTCCAGAGCCAACCGGATGCCTCGGCCGAACTGATTGTGCTGAACCCGCCCTTTCACATCGGCTCGTCGGTCCATGCCGGCATAGCCCTGAAACTGTTCGAGGATGCCGGACGAGTGTTGCAGCCCGGTGGTGAACTGTGGAGTGTGTGGAACACCCACCTCGGTTATCGCCCCGCGCTGACGCGATTGGTCGGGCCGACACACCAGGTCGGTCGGAACGCCAAGTTCACCGTCACGGTCTCGACCGGACGCTGAGACGCGCCGGACCGCCGTGAGGCCCGCACCTGGGGGCTTCCGCCAGGGCGCCGGAGCCGACACGCCCGGGATGCGGGAGGGAGTTGCGCACCCCCAAAATTCACCGTAATGTCTCTCTAGTCACCCCACAGGTGCGGAAAGCCGCAGAGCTTCCCGGCCTCAAGTGGGACGAAGATTTAGTTTCTTCTCGAATATCCTCCCGACTAGGGAGTGTTCGGGTTTAAACCAAAATAATATCTCTCTTCGGCTGGTCGTCAGGTCGCGTATGTAGATGATTTCGAGTCGCTCTGGCGCACTCGGAATCGGCTGCTTTCCGTGATTTGACAGAGATTAGTCGGGTGGGTACGTTTTACAGGTTGCCTCGAAGCGACAGCCCCTGTGGGGTTTGAAGTCGAGTGCGTCCGATCCTTGAGAACTCAACAGCGTGCACAATGTCAAATGCCAAAAACCTCGGTCGTAGGGCTCCTTTCTAGGGGGTACCGCGGAAGAGATTCCTTTGGAAAACATTTAAACAACAA
>NZ_SOFA01000009.1:0-85931 GCF_004402835.1 Cryobacterium sp. Sr3
CGTGCGTGGGCCAGGACAGCGTCGTACTGGCCGCGGTCGTGTTTGCGCATATTGCGGCGAAGCTCGCGGCTGATCGTCGACGGTGACCGGCCGAGTCGCCTGGAGATCTCCCGGATGGAGAATCCTTCTCGTCTGAACAAAGCGATCCGCTCACGTTCGATCAGGCTCAGGTACCGTTCGTGTCTGTCTGCCTCAGCAAGTCGTAGCGGCGCGATCCCACCACGTTGAGATCGCCAACGGTGACCGGTCGTGCGTCCGATCCCCACGCGCTTCGCGGCGGCGATCGGTCCGATCCCGGCAAGTATGAGTTTCCAATACTCGTCTTCGCGGTTGAGGTTTCTCTTGCGCCCACGTCTGGCCATCTTCACACTCCAAATCTTGGTGGAGTGTTGCGACGAGACCTAGAACTCGCCTGGCGTTTCTGGCCCTGTTTTCAGTTGGCGTTAACAGGCAGGCCAACGCCCACGCCGACGGCCAGATCCTCGCGTTCTGGCACGCCTTCGCTGAGCTGTTCCGCTGGGACTTCCTGCCGGTCGATTTCCTGCACGCGCTCTACGCAGACTGGATGAGCGAGGAGTTCCCGGCTGACACGCCTCTCTTGAAGAAGGCCTTCACCCGCCGCATCAAGACGGTCGCCACGGCGTCAGGCGAGTGGCTCTACACCCGCTCCCGCCCGGGGTCGATGATGGATGCGGCTGAGCCGCTCACGGCCCGGGTGCCCGGCTGGACCAGGAACCGATCCGATGACGCGCAGTATGGCTTGCGCCGGAGCAAGTCCGCGACGATTACCCGCTGAGTGCGCGGCAGCTGCCAGACTCTGTGGTTCCTGCCCGAAGCGCCCTGCTTGTTCATAGAATTAATACAGATTAATAGAAGTTAAGAGCCGTGCCTGAGCCGTTCGACCACGCCTTCCTCAAGCGCCTGCACCTGTTGGGCACAGAGAACAGAACGCTGCACCGCACCCAAACCGAGTTGCCTGATAAAGTTATCAGCGTGGAGCATAAATGCGACAGCAAGCGGGCTATGTAGCGTTCTCGCAACATATCGAGATATAGTTGCGCATATGCAACGCATCATCGACCAGATCATCGAGGGGTCCGGGCTGTCCAAGTCCGCCCTCGCGGCGCGGTCTGGGCTCGCGAGGTCGACGCAGTACCGGATACGCGATGGCCTCGTCGACCCAGCCATTGGCACCGTCCGCGAGCTTGCCCTGGCCGCAGGCTTTGAGCTCGTGCTCTCCCTGGCGCCGCTGTCAGACCCGGATGCGGCACGGGCAGCTCGGGTGATCCTTGATCCGCTGTACGAGGCTTCATACGTGCTGACTCAGCACGGCTTGACCACAGGGACGACCGGAGAGGCGAAGAAAGTCGACGAATGGGTCGAGCGTCTTCGCCGGTGGGTGCCAGACGGCAACCCGGTGGACATCGTTTCGCAGGCCGGGCAGAGCTCGAGCCTTCTGCACCGACCCGGCACTGTGTTTCTGCGCGGCCGCGTTACTGAGCTCAAGCTCGCCTCGGCCGGCGACTTCTCCCAGCAAGAATGGCTGATTTCCGGCGCTGCTGTCATCGACCGAATCGGCGTGCCGGATGACGAGGGGGCCCTGTACGGCGGTGCTCTGCCAGGCACCAGCGCCTGCCCGTACATCGTGCACACCGCAGATACTCACCGCTTCGCGCGACTCCTGGACAACATGGAGACGGTTCGCCCCAACAAGGCGAACCTCATCATCGCCGAGTACACCGCCGGCGTCGAGGTCGACTCGTGGGAGGACGGCAAGATCAAGCTCGCGGCTCCGATCCAGGGTCTGCTCGACGCCTTCGGCATCAGAGGCGCCCTCGGAATAGCCGCAGAGCGCATCGCCCGGAGCTGGTGAAGCATGGATGAGACCAGCAAGCCTCAGAACAGCTCGGATAAATACAGAGCCTGGGCCGTCAGCGCTGACCGCTTCGTGAAGCAGCCGAGACCGAAGCCGGCCAGCGCTACCGGCCGGCCGCCGGCGCCCCGTACCTCTCTCAGTTCCTCGGCAACGCAGGTCCAGCTCGAGGAGACGGGCATCACCTGGGATCGGTCCGCCGTCGATTGGTCGCTTCTCGAGCGCTCAACTGTGGACCGCGCGCGCAGCCGGTTCCGCGCCTCCCTGCCGGAGTACATCTGGGACGCTGCCGCGCTGGAAGGCAACCCGTACACGCTCCCTGAGGTGCAGACCCTCCTCGAAGGCATCACCGTCACCGGGCACCGCATCGCGGACCAGGACCAGATTCTCGCTTTGAACGACGGGTTCAACCTCACCGACGAGCTTGTTGGTGCCAGCAAGTTCTACCTCGACAAGGCAACGAGCGATGAGATCCATGCAAAGGTCGCCGTTTATGGGGCGATCGAATCGGGTCACTTCCGCGGCGAGGGCTCAGCCGGCGGTGGCGGACACGTCAGCATCGGCGCCCTCGGAACCTTCCACGCCTCCGAGCCCGGCGAGAATGGCACGACCCTCAAGCGAGAATTCTCTCGCTTGAGGGCCTATCTCCTCGAAGACGTTGAAGACCCACGTGAGCAAGCCATCGCGTACTTCTGCGCCGCGACGAGGCGACAGTTCTCCTTCGACGGCAACAAGCGCACGGCGAAGCTGATGATGGCCGGGCACCTGATGCAGAACAGCTACGACGCCATCTCCATCTCGGCCAGACGCCAGCTGGAGTTCAACCAGCTCCTCGCCCCCCTGTTCGACACCGGCGAGGCCACCGCGATGATGCAGTTCATCATCGACTCGCGTCCCGCGTAACGCAGCAGGTCACCGAGCCGGAGCGCGGCGCCGCACGACGCACGCGAACACCCGCACCACGCGACACAGCACCACCCCCGCCAGCCAATACGCTGAGCGGGCACCGACATATCCCTTGGGGGGAACCACTATGACCAAGTTTCAACGCACCATCCTCACCGCCACCGCAGCGCTCACACTCGCAGCCCTCCTCACCGGATGCAGTATCGCCGCCGGTGACGTCGCTGGACTCATCCCCGGCGCAGCCCCTGCGCCGGCCAGCGCGGCTCCCACGCCGACCGTGATCCCCGGCGACCGCGACGGCAACGGCAAGATCTCCGCGTTCGAGACGGAGCAGCTGGCCAAGAACGCGCTGCGCGACTACACGATGCCCGATGGCGGCGTCGTCACGATCGACCCGACGCAGCCGCTGCCCGAGCCTGTAGTGGAAGCGGTCAAGGCCCAGGCCGCGCCAACCGTCGCTGCGGTTGGCGCTACTTTGAATCAGCAGTACGCACTTGTCGACCTCCAGAACGAAGCCGATTCAACTCAAGATGCGACCGGCAAGGGTGTCATCTTCGTCTATCCGTGCAAGAGCGCGACCGACCTGCAAGGTGGCTACGAGAACGTGTGGGCCACCGCAGCCTCGCGTATCCGCGCAACCGGGATCGCCGCGGTCCAGAGCAAGGACATTGTCCTGTCCGATGCTCAGTTCTGGGCCAGCAGCCGCGGCTACGAAGTCATCGTCTTCGGGTAGCACGCGGTTCCCGGGACTCAGGGCCGAGCGTTGACCAGGTCATCGGCCGTGCATGATCGAGGCAAAGCGGCGACGCCGAGTACCTGTGCATCTGGCCTCCCACACACGTCCTACGAAGGGTTCAAAGCCATGTCGAATAACGAGGAACCCCAGAGCGCCACGCACCTCTGCCCCGCCTGCGGGACCTGGCTCTGCGACGACTGCGGCGCCCAGCGACCCTACGCCAGCAGATTCTCAGCCCAGGCGCAGCACTGCGCGAGCTGCCGAAGCCTGAGCGGGCACATGACGCCGGCACGTCATCGCACACGCCGCGCAGACGATCACGAGGCTTCGTATCAGTCGTGCATCGCCGACGGTCTCGCGCTGCGTTATCCGCTGGAGGACGCCCGTGGCGTCAATCAGCAACAGAACCGGGACGATGCTGCTGGTTGAGCGCGGCACGTTCACCCAGACAAGCAGAAGAAGGACGCGACAATGAACACCTCAAGCATCGACCTCGGCGCCCGCGTTGGACTCATCGGAGATGTTCACGGCAACCTCCCGTTTCTCCGCGGTAGGCCGGACTGGCCTGTGACCGCATAGCTGTTGAATTCTCTGCGGACAGCGCGCGAAGTGCTGACCAAGGTGAACTCCCGTGCTCTAGCCGAAGCTGATAGCGGTCGTTGCAACAATGCACAGAGATGTGTACAGTTGCAAGCATGACAGCGCTGCGCATGCCCGTATCCACCGCCGCCCGCAAGGGGATCTCTGCGGTTGCCGCCGATGCGGCCCAGCAGCGTATCGTGCTCACGCGAATGGGTCATGACGTTGCTGTGATCGACTCGGCAGAGCGCCTCGACGAAACAGTGCGCGTGCTCAGAGACACATCGCGTGAGGTTCTGGGGGCATACGCGAATCTCGCCGAAGCTCGAGGCGGTCAGAACTCCTTGGCTGACGTGTGCGCCCGACTGGGTCTCAACGAGACCGTCGTTCGTGAGCGAGCTGTGCGGTTGCAGGCTGCGCAGATTCCTGCTGCACGCTATTGAAGCCTGGCAACCGTCTTCCCGACGACCAGGCCGAGATCGTCTTCTCCGACGTGTTCGTCGAGCAGCTGGAAGCCTGCTCCAGCGTAGAACGCCTCGAGATCATGACGACCGTGGTCGCCCTGTGCTCTGATCCTGGCGGAAGCCACACACTCAGTGCCCGGGGCAACGACCGCATGCTCGTCGGTTGGAACACCGTAGCCGTCGTAGAAAAGACGAAACGAGTTGTCTATCGCGTCGACGAGAACGTAGCGAGCATCTACGTGCTTTGCGTCGGACCTCGACGAAACGACGAGGTCTATGACCTGGCCACAAGCCTTGCCTCCTCCGGACTGTTGACCGACGAGGAGGTCACTCAGCTCTGGGAAGCGCTGAGCCTGCTCGACGTCGCCGCCGAGTCAGTAGGTCTCGATGGCTGGGACTACCTCCCCGAGGCTGCGCCGGATGGACAGCAGCGCGCTGCTGTAGCGGCCGGGCTGCTGTCCGAGTCCATGGCAGCGCTTCTGTCGAAGGATGAGATCTCAGCCGCTCTGGAGCGCGGCTGGGGCGAGAACGGGCCCGACAAGACCAAAGCGCTCCTCGCTGCGTTGCAACGTGCCCGCGGCGGCGCACACTTCGACTCAGCCGAGTGGGTAATGACCAATCGTCAAGAAGACCGGTGCAGCAAGCAGATGCCTCGAGCGGGCCGCAAGTGCATCCGCAAGGCCGGCCACCCCGGACCGCATCGCGCCAGCGCCTAGCAAAGGACAGTTCACGATCGCGCATGTCGGCGCCCTGGCACTCCCGGCTGTGAACGATCGCGCATGTCGTCGCCCCGACGCCTGCGCTCGAGCGGGCTGCCAAATAAAGTGTCGCCGTCGTTGTCCAAATAAAGTGTCGCCCCGAGCAAGCCGCTTTGGCAGGCGACACTTTATTTGGCAATCCAACGCGCTCTTCGACACCATCAACCGGCGCAGGCCCTGCTCGACGACGTCTAGGCGCTGAAGGAGCTAAGCACCACTGTTCCTGCTCTAATTCGTGTTTAGCAATGACAACCACCATTTAGGTGCGGGCCCTCCGGCCGAAAGTTACCTGAACACCTGATTCATTGCGGAGTCACCTGATACCTGGAGGTATCAGGTTCACAGCCCGCGTGGAGGGTTCGAGGGGTCTCGCTACGGTCGGGCTGAGGGCACTGTCCTGACCGACGTTCCTAGCCGGCCTGTCCCCGACGAGTAGCAGCGCGCTTGTCCCTCAGCAGCGTCGCGTGAGCGTCCTCCCGCGCTTCCGCGACGATCTGGTCACGCACGCCCTGGTCGCTCAAGTCGCGCAGCTGTGTCGAACGTGGCGCCGTGCGCTCGATCCTGCCGGGCCGCGATGGTGACGTGAAGTGGAGACTCGCGAACGCAACGCGCACCGAGATCCTGCTTAACGGCGCCGATCTGCGGCATGCACTCGAAAAAGACATCTGGCCGGTTACGAGCTCGCTGTCTTGGCGAGAAGAGAAACTACTTCGCGGCGGGTGTCTGAGAAAGCTTGACGATCCACTTCGGCGTCTCCACGCCGACGCGGCGGTCTGCGTTCACCCGAACACGCGCGGCTACTGCCTGAGCTTTCGGGCTAGGTCGGCTGTCACTCTGACGTTGCTGAATCTCGTTGATCGTCATGTTGTGCCTCCTGTTCCTGCACTAATTATGCGTGAGGTAGCCTGAAAATACCACGTACAGCACTGAAAATTCGAGCGCGGCTGCCAATTGGTATAGGCACATCATCGTCGTCAGCGGACGGTAATTCGCTGCTCGGTGTTTCGTAGGCAGGTGCTTCGCTGGCAGGACCAGCGGATAACCCCGTAGGCCCCTTGTCCAGGAACCACTGCGTTGCCGCTTCGATAAACGCTCGTTCTGGCTTGGTCTTGGATTCGAGCGCGTCGAGCATTTCAAGGCCGGTTATCTGCGTGGTCTCCTCTGCCGCCAGGGTCAGGTTCAACGCATACTCGGCGCGCTTCCACCATTGCTCCTTGCGGGCGTTCTTCGTCGTCGCGATGTAGGCGATAACGGCAGCGACGACGGCCAAGCACCCTGCGAACCCGGGAGACTGTGCGAAATCCGGGAACCAAAAGAGGAACGCGCCGCAGAAGTCGCGCAGATTGTCGAATACCGGGCCCATCCGCCCAGCATGTCAGAGACAGGGAACGGGCCGGACGCAAATCCGCCTCGACGCGCTGCCAGCCCCCTTTTTCTGCGCAGCCTCATCTCGGTTCAAGGGGGTGGTTTTTTACCCGTGATAATCGCACTTATCCGCACTATCGGCGCTAAGTTTCTCCTGCCGGAAGCGGACGCGATGGCGGGAAAGCCTTTGCGCCGTCAGCGTGAGCAAGTACACCAAGCAGTTTCGCTTTTCACGAAGTTTCTTGAATCGCGTTGGCCGGCTGTTGGAGCCCGGCGAGGCCAACTGCAAAGGCCGTGTGCGCTTTTTCGACGCGGGTCGAAGAGGGTGCTCGGCGCCGAGTTAGCCCAGTTGGAGGTGAACCCCAGTGCTGGGTGAATTGAGCGTCGATGATCTTCTTGACCGTCCCCCGATACATCCAGAGTTGAACAGAATCATTGTGGGAACGTCCCAAAATTGTTCGTGCTCCGTTGATGTCAGCGTGGGATTTTCGTCCGCAGAACCGGCAGCGGAAGAGTTCTCCGCTCCTGTTGCGGAAGTCTATGTTGGTGCAGCTCGCGCACTGCTGGCTCGTATACGCAGGGTTCTCATACGTCACCGCGATGCCGGCCACTTCCGTGAGAGAGGTGAGTTTCGCTTTGACGGTAGCCCTCGCGGATCTGCTCAGTAGATGGTTCATGCGTGGACTCATGCTGCCGCCGCGAAAGTCGAGTCTCTCGACCACGATCGCTCGAATACTGCGCCGGGACAGCTGGTTCAGGATTCGGTTGACTTCGTTCACCGTGTGTTCGCGGATGCGGCGGGTCAGCGCCCGGTAACGCCGTGACGCGTTGGGCTTGATACCTTGCTTCTGCAGGGCGCGTGTCAGCGCGAGAAGTTCCGCATCACGCTCTTTGCGCCAGGTGAAAATGGTGTTGCCGAGCAGTTGCCCGGCCGACGTCGCAAACATGTGGGACAAGCCCCAGTCCAGGCCCAGCACAGTGCCATCCGTGCGTAGTTGTGCCAGAGCGTTCTTTCGCAGCAAGCTCACACTCACTTGGTTATCTGTGTCGACGCGCACTTGCGCGTAGTGCAGCACCCGGCCGGGCGCAGTCTCCATGTGCCTATACGACGACAACGGAACCATGACGGGGTGGCCTCGATCCAGGGTGGAAATTTTCACCCAGTAATCGAAGGTCTTCGCGCGCGAACGCTCCACGTTCGCAATCAGGCTGTCCATCTGCATCGTGCGAATTGAACCCAGACGAGGGCGCGGGTGCGACCGAGTCACCTGCTTGATCATTTGGCGCGACAACCGATACGCGGCTGCCGGTGGCGCCTCCTCATCCGTTGGGAGAAGAAGGGAACCGTCTTTGAGCCACCACGCCCGGAAGGCGTTCACCCGATACAGCCAGAATTGGGTGTTCTTCGGTATTCTCGACCCGCGAATCAGGACAGCAACGCGCTGCTTCGCTATCTCTTCCCACGACCGAGTAGCCGCAAAGGCCTGTTTCGTGACACATTGCCACTGCCGCTGAGACAAGACACTCGTCTCGGCGAGAGGTTTCGTGTCGAGGAACTTCGGAAAGTGCGCGCCCTCGAAACGCGTTCGCGTGAGCCCTGAATGCACTCGGACCAGACCCGCCTGCCAGGGGGCTAGCATCGCGACGATCGCTTCCGTTTTGCGCACGTTCGCGGAGTTCGGCAACGGATACGTGCGCACAACCTCTCGCGGCTTCCTCCCCTTCGTCAGCGGCACAACGCGATCGGTCAACGACCCGTTGCCGAGCGGCCCGAGAGGCTGGAGGATAATGGCGCTCACCGAATTTCCTTCGGTGCGCGCTCGAGCCATCGCCAATTCAGTGTCGCGAGATCAAGGAGAGCGAGATTCCGCGTCTGACCATCACGCCCGAGCGACACAACCTGCCGCCCAGAAGCGGGCAGCGTGACCTGATCGGCTAAGTGCATGTGGCCGTGGAACACCAACGACGGGGCCACGCCGTCCCAGACCCTCGTGACGAGCGCGCGTGACCGGCTTGAGTAGTCCAGGGCTTCCGGGCTCCAACGCATCGGATTGCTGCTGAGCATGTCTTCCGAGGCCGGGGTGCCACCGTCGATGGCTTCGTGCGTTAGCAGGACATCTGCCGGGCCGCCGCTGATGGCTCGCTCGACGTCTTGCTCCGTGGGTAGCTCACCGGGGAACCAATCGATACCCTCTGATCGCATCTCAGAGTCCACGGAAGCGGCGCCGCCGAACGATGCGAAGGTCCTCTTCCCGATCTCGAACCGATAACCGCGGGGGAGGACTTCAACGACTGAGCTGAGCGCAACTGGGTTTCCGGGCTCAGACGCAAACGCTTCTTCGAGCCAGTCCCAGTTCTCGTGGTTGCCCGGTGTGACGAGCACACGCGAGATGCCGGCCCGGGCGCACCAGAAGTCAACGGCGTCGAGGAATTTGCGGCCGCCTGCACCGGGCCAGATCCCGAAGTCGCCGACGTGCAGGATCGTTCGCACTCCAGGGGCGTTTCGAGCGATCGACGGGACGGCCTTGCCAATCCAGTTGACGTTTCCGTGCCAGTCGCCTGCGATGACCACGTGCGTCTCGTCGGTCGGAGTCAGCGGTGCCATCTAAGCGCAACTTCCGGATGGGTCTCGAGCTGTCCGCGGGGACGCTTGGAGGCCTCGGCGAGCTCGACGAACATGCTCACCACCAGTCGTCCGACTCGACGATTTGCTTAACAGCGTCGACGTCGCCCCCGTCACGGAGCCACTCCACGGGGGTTTGACGCCCCTCGGCGACGAGGCTTGACTGCGGCGTCGCCATGAATCCAGCGACGCTGTGCCAGTCCCACCGCGGGGTGAAGACCTGGATGATCTCGGTGAGCCCGGGAATGAGCTTGTTCGGGTGTCCGACATTGAACTGCCAGACAGGGAATCGGAACCTGCCAGAGACCTCGATCGCGTACAGGCGTCCCTCGGACACGGCAGTCCGCACGGCTTCGTCGTTCCACCCCAGAAAGACGGTGGCGTCTTCGAGCGACATCGTGGCAAACAGGTTGGACAGCCATGCCTCGGCCGCGCCCAGCTGCAGCGATCCTTTGTTGACTTCTTTTGATGTCGAGGCCAACTCTTTCGCGGTGAAGGCTCCCGATTCGATCAGGAACCGCTCCTGCTTCTCACTTAGCCAGCTCGTTGAGACGGGCCTCTGGCTCAGCAGGAATTCGGTCAAGGCGCGGGTTAGGAAGCCCGAGTCGCCCCCTACCTGGTCTATCGCTTCTCCGAGCTGTCGCAGGGCGTCATCCAATGCCGGCGGCGGACCGACTTGTCCGTCGGCGCTGTCGTGGGCGGACGTGGAATGGGTCATGAGCGGCAGACTAGAGGCATTTCGCCGTCGTTTCCAGCGTGTAGATAGACCCCCGAAGTGCCTTTTACCTTGCCGTATGGCGGATTCTTCTCTTATATGAGCGAACCGTCGACTCACCCAACGGTCAGTCAGCGCGTAGGCTCCCAGCAGATTTGCAGGTCGGGAGACGTGGCGCGGGGACGTTGTTGGTCGAGCACCCTTCCCATCGTCAGTCTTCGAGTCCGTGGCCCGGCTTGCCGGGCTTCGTGGTTGGCTCAGACTCCGTGAACCACTCGGGATGCTCCAGTCTCCTCTTGCGCTGCGCGGGCGTCATTGCCTGGTTCGCCGTGTGCTGCTCGGGTGACACTGTCGGCAAACGGAGACGGCGATTACGTCCGTTGATCGTGAGGAGTTTCTCAGCATCCTCATCCTCTTCATTAGACAGAGGCTCCCGGTTCGCCTCAGTAACGTCGGGCTCCATGGTTGCTGGGGGAGGCGTCTGCGGGGCTTCCTGAGCCTCATTGGCCTCACGCAGGGCAGAGAGCGACACACCGCCTGGAACTGAAGACGTAGCTGGCTGCTCGGGCAGCGTGGCGGCCGATTCATCGAGCTCCTGTGGTTCAGTAACGGGGGCTTTTGCCTTCATGTGCTCAGCGATCATGCGCTGGGTGTTTGCGTTCGCTTGTTCGTCGACCTCGGCCAGCGCGGCCCTCATCCGTTCCTCGATGGACGGCTTCACGGCAGGAGCGGTCATTCGCGGATCAGGGGCGATCACGGGCTGAGCCTGCGCCGTGCCGTCGGGGGAGGAGGTCGCGGTGGTCTGTGCCTGTTGCGCCTTCCGTGTCGCGTCTTTCTCGCGGTTCGCATTCGCCAGGCGGGCCAGCTCGGTGAAGTCACCAAGGCGATCGGCCTCGGTCGCCGCTTCGAAGTCTTCGAATATGGCTGGGAAGAAGTCGGCCGCCGCCTGGTCCTCGGCCTGCGCTGCGCGCTCCGAGCGGGCGAGCCGCTCGACGACGGTCTGAGCATCGGCGAGCTCCTGAGCAGAAAGCACAGGAAGTGGTTTCGGGGCGCCGACACGCTGCTTCTCGGGGCGCCGCTCTCGCTCTTGGCCAGAGGCATTGGCTTCGAGCTGCTGGATGGTGCTGTCGAAGGCGAAGTGGTCGCCGAGAGTGGTGCCGCGGACTGGCGTTTTCATGACGTCCAGCCGGTAGGACAACGCGTGCTTCTCGCCGGGCTTCCCCGCGCGACTAACACGGTGGTTCACGGTCACATCGTGCTCGGACATGACCTCGACGAAACCGCTAAGGTCCACGGAGCGAGGGTCCTCCATCGAGTCTTCGAAGGCGGCGCGGATGATGTCGTGGTTCGAGATCTCACCTTTGGCGGCCATGCGTCGGTCCCGAGTGCGGCGCTTCTCGGCTGTCCGTTCCGTCACCGAGGGGAGCTTCTGTTCGACGCCGTACTCGGCGCCATGCTGCTTGATGAAGTCATCAGCACGCTCGCGCAGCCGGCCGATGTCAGTGAGCGCGCCGGACATCTTGCGGCCGGCTTCCCAGACTTGGCCGTCAACCTCCATCCGCTCGACGACGACCGCTTGGAGGACTGCATGAACATGGAACAACGCTCGGCCCGGTGAGCCATCGAGTGTTGCCGTACCCAAACCGTCGGCCTGTCCAACGAGCTTCATTTGAACGCCCGGGTAGAGCCGGGTCATCATCGCTGTGACGAACTCAAACGACTGTCGCACCTGCTCGGGATCGTCTGGGTTCACCTCGTCGAGACCGAAGCTGACGATGACGTGCACGGCCTGAATCTCGTCGACGTAGCCGTCACCCTCGCGGCGGACGTGCGTGGCCGCGGTGCTGCCTGCTGCGACGGCCCAGTACTTGCGCCCGTTCGGACGCGCGCGCCGGACGTACGTCGCGACCTCGCCAGGCTCGGGCAGCTCGTACTTCGCTGGGACCTTCCGCTTCGCGCCCTGCTTGCCGTGCACACGGCGCACCGCGGCGAACTCCCGCTCGGCGGTGGGGACTCGGCACCGGATGCCCTCTGAGTACAGAACGCGTGGCTCAGTGCCGCCGGCTTTTTCTTTCTCGGTGTATCTCAGCAAGCGTGCGGCAACCGCCGTCTTACCGATCACTACGACTGGAATGGCAGCACCGCCAGTAGCTTCGCGTCGCGCTCAGCATCCGCCGTCATCTGCATGCGAATATCGACCAGAGCACGCTCGACGCCGCGAATCGCATCAGTGTCGACCTTGCCCATAGCGTTCGCGACCTTCGCTATTTGGTTCCAGTTGTGGCCTATGAAGTGGAGCTCGCGCGTGCGCTCGTTGTAGCTCGTCGTGACGCCTCGGACTGCGTCGCGGACCTCCGCGAGCAGAGCCTCGTCAACGGCGGCCACGGGGCGCTGAGCCTTTGCGGACTGGTGCGTCTCGTCGCGCTGCAGCGACGCGACGAGCCTGATCACCTCGCGGATTGCGTCGGGTCCTGACGCTGCGCCGAGCTCGGCTTGAACGAACGCGAGGTCATCTGCGTCGTCGGCCGTCATCCTCACGGTGACGACAACGTCCTTCACCGGGCGGGCCGAGCTGCGCTCGTCAGCCCTCTCGATCGCAACTGCGCCGCGGCTCACGGCAAAGGACTCGGCGGCCACCTGAGGGGTGTCCGCCTCGGCCATCGTCGGGCGCTCCCAGCTCTTCGCTTCGCTCATAGCCCGCGCCCTCCGTGTGGTCTGTTGACTAGCCTGTCTCGCATCCGGAACTCCGCTTCTTCGAAGCTTGGTCCCGTGCTCAGCAGTCTAGTGAACAGACCACTGGCAAGCAATCCGACCGAAATCATTTTCGCTGCGCTCCATGATTCGGTCGGACCGGGCGGTCCCTCTCGCTCCGCTCGATGGTCTGCCCTTTGCATGCGGGGGCGCTGCCCACTCGACCCCGATCAAGACGGGCGCTGCCCCTCTCGATACTCAACCCGTGCGGGAGGGCGTTGCCCTCCCGAGACGCTGCCTGACACGACGAAGCCCCGCACACCTGAACGGTGATGCGGGGCTTCGTCGTGTCAGGCAGCCGTTACAGGCCGAGCTTGGCTCGGAGCGTCTGGAGCCACTGGCTTTCGCTCATGTCGTCCGTGACGGCCTCGACGCCGTACGTCGCGTACAAGTCGGTGACCAGCTCCATGCGCTGCCGATCGCGGTTCGCGATCACCTTCGCGCGGAGTAGACCCATACGCTTTTCGGCATCGGCGAAGAGCTGCTCATCGGTCTTCGGCACTTTACGCCTGGGCTCGACCCTCGTTGCCCAGGGGCCTACCTGCGTCGCAGTGGCGGTGCTGTGGAAGTCATTCATCGGAGATCCGTTCCTTCGTTTGTTCGTTGTCGTTTGTCAGCCCCTACTAGAGGGACTCGGTCTATGGGGTGCGAAACCGATATGCGGAGCCGGTGGCCCTCAGCTGCGTTCCTGGTCTCGTTCTTTTCGATGTGCCACGTGCAGTGCCCGTCAAGGCACGCCAGCTGGTCACGGTGGTCGCGAGCGACCTCGGGCCACGCCGTCTTCTCGCTCCTGTAGCAGTCCGACCAGTCACGACCGCGCTCGGACTTGGCGGCGAGGATGAGAACGGCATCGTCCGCATCGTGCATTGCGAAGGAGAACTGCAGAGCCTTCAGCACGGCGGTCTCGGCCTCCTCAGCGCGGTCCGACGGGACCGACAAGACGATCTCGTCGTGCACGATCGCCCGCAGGCATGGCAGGCACGGCAGGCACGGCAGGTGTGATCGTCCCTGCCAGGCTCGAAAGCGGAGACGTGTGCGGGGTCCTGACGATGTGCGGCGATCGCCGGTGTCACGCCAGTTCTCCTTCTCGTGTTCCAGTAGTTCGGAAACTTCTCACCAGCTGGCGCGCAAAATGTCAGGAGCCTGCTTGCGCGCATCCGCGAGACGACGCAACACTGTCCGGTCGGTCAAGGGCTTTCCTGACTCCTCGAACTGCTGCGCCAGAGTTTCCTTTGTCACGTCGTGCCCTGTCGTGGCGCGCGACACGATCCAATTGACCTGTCCTGCCCGGTCATCCGGGATTGACTCAACTGTGTGCAAGCGCGTCATCTGATCCACGGGCGTGACAACCTCTGGCGCACGAGTGGCAGGCGCGTCAGTGACCGCGTCAAGCGTGACAACCTCTGCCGCGCCCGTATCGAGGACGGTGACCGCGGCGACAGTGTCCGCGACCGCAGTGTCATCCACCACTGTCAAGCTGACAGGCACAGATGTCATTGGTACGACAGCGTCCCCGGTAGACACCAGCTCTGCGACAAGCTCTTCTGCCGGTGTCAGTAGGCGCACGAGCATCTCGCTGGAGAGCAACAGCCCGACCGGCGGGATTGCACCCACGAAGATTGCGAACGCCATCGAGATGCCCTGGGCCTGGTCGTATACGGCTGCTGTGTGCACACCAGCACCAACCACCGACACGGTGGCGAATCCCGACAATGTGACCCATGGCCACGCTGTCGCACGGCGTGAACGACCGCGCCACGCGAAGATCACGAGCATTGCAGTGACGATGCTGCCATCCACGATCAATGGCCACGCCCACGCAATATCGGCTGGGATGCCTGAGCGGGACGCGAGGTCACGCAACACCTCAAACGACAGGACGAAGGCGAGCATGGAAATACCAGCCACCAAAACCGTGGCCACAGCGGTCAGCCAACGGGAGACGCGAACCGGAGCTGATGCCCCTCTCGTTGTATTCATGCTGCTCTTCCTTCCTGGCTTTGGTTGTCAGTGGTGTGCCACGTGCAGCCCACATAGGTGCACGTCATGAGTTCTCGGTGGTCGCGGGCGACTTCGGGCCATCCCTTCTTCTCGCTGCGGTAGCAGTCAGCCCAGTCGCGCCCTCGATCAGACCTGTCGGCCAGAACAAGAACCGAGGCCGCATCCGGCGCGATCCGGTAGGCGAATTGAAGCGCGTCCAGCACAGCCGCCTCCGCCTCATCGGCACGGTGCTCAGGGACGGAGAGCACAATCTCGTCGTGGACGATGGCCCGCAAGCCTGGCAACAACCACTCAGGCAGGCGCAAAACGCCCTCCATCATCAGATCGCGTGCTGTGCCCTGCCCGATGTGCGCAGGCGCCTGGGTGTATTCCTTGCCCGGCTGCACCCGCATCCGGCGACCAAACGCATTGGCGATTACCTGACGGGAGGCATCAGCGCGTATCCACTTTTTGAACGCAGCCAAGCCTGGAAACTTCAGCTCCAGCGTCGCGAGTTGCTTCTCAGCGTCGGCAAGGCTGTATCCGGCACTGGCCGCCAGCGCCGCTGGCCCCATGCCATAGGTTGTTGCGTGCGTGATCGCCTTAGCGTCACCGCGCCGAGGGTGATGGCCGGCGCCACGGACCCAACCGTCTCCACCGAATACCGCCGCTGCCATCTCGTCGTGCATGTCCTTGCCCGGCGCCAGCGCCGCGATGTAGTTCTCGTCCTGGCAGTGCATCGCCATTGCACGAGCATCGATCTGCGACAGATCCGCGCCGATGAGCACGTGCCCGACGTCGGGCAAGAGCATCGCTCGCTCGCAGATGTTGCCCCGATCACGCTTGCCCATGACCGACAGTCCGGGGTCGGTAATACTGATCCGCCCTGTGGCCTGTACCGCAGCCACACCCGGGTGCACACGCCCGTCTGAGCTTCTGTGCTTCAACAGCGTCTGCGCCATCGACCGCTCCCCGTTGAAACCTCGAATCGTCTGGCACAACTCCACCAAGCCCACGTTCTCCGGGTGTTGGGACTCAAGCTCGGTCAGCGCTTCCTTCCCCGTTGCCAATGCACCCGTTGGCGTCCGAGGTGGCGTGACACCGAGGTCGATGAACGCCCTCTCAAGCGCCAGCATTCCAGCCGTTGTCGTGTGCGGCTTCTTGCCCTCGAGAGGCAGACCGTAAGCTTTGTGCAGCCGCTGCTTCAGAGCGAAAATGCGCTCAGCTCGCTCGGTAACCATCCGCTGCGCCAGATCCAAGTCAACACGGAAACCGTGCTGCGCAATGTGACCCAGTCTCCACATCACACGGTGTTCTCGCCGCAGGTAGTCATCGACGACCAAGTGTTTGGACAGCTCGCGCACCAGCTCAACGTCCTGCACGAGGTACCGCACGTAGTCCGGATGGTCCACGGGGATCTTGTCGTACCCCTCGAACTCACGGGCTAGTGTCTTGAGAGCGGAGCCGCAGTCTCCTGCGAGCTTCCCGTCAAGTCCCAAGCGCTTGGCGAGGGCATCTAAGTTGTACCGGCGCGCGTCAACCTTCCCCGAAAGCGGTGGATCGTTTTGTCGGGCAGCCAGCAGTGTGTCCATCACGCGGTCCTCGCGCACCAGACCCGCCAGATCGAGGCCGTAGTACAGCTCCAAGGCAGGCAGGTCGAACCCGAGCACGTTGTGCCCGACGACGAGGTCGGCCTTCTCGATCATCTCGACCACCATGGCGAAGTCCGTGGTCGTGACCACTGGGGAATCGCCAACGGCGAAGCCGGCGAGTCGAACGAAGCCTGGGCCGTAGTCCCACAGCCGATCTGCGTCGGCGGTTTCAAGGTCCAAGAAAAGAGTGCTCACGACGCATCACCGCCCAGCTCTGCGATCGTCTTCCCGCTCATCGGAGGCATCGCCCGAGCGACCCGCTGCGTGAAGCCCTGGCGACCCGTGAACTCGATGAGCTCTCCGGGCGCAGCGCCGGCGGCAGGACGCGGGCCTGCCGGTGCAGGGGCCGCAGCGGGACCCGGGGCAGGGCGAGAGGACGGAGTAGGTAGCGGGGTGACACCGGCAATAAGCCGTTCGATGACGTACGCCTTACCCCCCGCATGTACCTTCCCGTCCTTGCGGATGCGGAGGCCTTCATACCAGCGAGGGTGCTGGCCGTAATACATAGAGAGTTTGCGTGCGTCCAGTTCATCCCACGCCTTGCCGTACGGCGGGGACGCATCCGGGTCGGCTTTCGCCTGAGCGAGCACCTCGGAAGCGCCGAATCGTGTGCCGACGGGGAACCGGCCCTCGACCCACACCCAGTGCTCACCGTTGTCCACGGCCTCGCTGTCGGCGGTCTCTCTGACCGTGAGCACGGTCGACAGGAAGCCGTTGATCCCGGCATGTTGCAGGATGCCGCCGACGACTCGCTGCCACTCCGTGAAGGACTTGAATCCGAACGGCTTTGTAGCTTCGGGCTGCCCTTCTGCGTACCAGGCCCGAACAAGCATCAGTACGGCGCGTAGGAGCTCTGCACGGTTCTCAGGTACCCACGAGTCCAGGTCGTGCCTGAAATTATCCCGCGTCTCGAGGTCGGTGCGGTCGGAGGCCAGGCGGCAGGTGTACACGCGGCGAATCATGTCGCCGGGGATCTGAACGTTGTTGCCGAGCCCGTACCAGCTCGCCATGTTCGGCAAGCTCAGGACCTCAGACGTCCCGAGCTTTCGTCCCTCATATATTTCCGAGGTGAGAACAGCGCCCAGTGAGTTGGAATCGAGACGTGATGTGCCGTCCTTATCCTGGACCTCGTCAAGATTGATCGTGTCTGCGCTGACCCGCAGCTTGGCGGTGATTCGCTTGTCCATTTCCTCGTCCGACTTCGGCGCTGTCTGAATGGACGCGGGCACGCCAAATGCGACGCGGTGGATGACGTCGAGGCAACCGCCTTTGCCGACACCGCGATGAATTCCGTCGAAGACGAGCATGGGCACCTTGCCTACGTTCGCCCGGATGACGGGTGTGATCAGGCCGGCGATGGCGTGCGTTTGATCCGCCTCAGACGCAAACGCCCACCCATCGAGCCCGCCCACACCGTCCATCGCGAAAAGCTCGTCGCGGATGAGCGCCACCGCGGCAGCGAGGTCCGCGTCGGTTGGGTGCTCGGGCACGACGATGCCCTGGACATCGGGAGCCAAGTCCAGGAAGACGCTGTTTTCCGGGTTGTACCCCGGGGTGGTGAGGACAGCGCCGTCGGTCAGGACGAGGGGGGAGCGAGTGATCCCAGACAGCCACGGCAACCGGTCGCTGTGGTCCGCGACGAGGTCGACCAGCGCGTCGGCCAGCCCGGCGGGCAGAATCGACCCGTTCGGCGTGGTGTACGGGTACACGACGTCAAGTAGCTCGCGACGCAGCGCACTGCGGGTGAGTGGGCTGGCCTTCAGCACGCCATTCTGATTCTTTCCGTCTCGGCTACGGCGCACGCGGACTAACTCGCCGTCGCGCTGGAACACCCGCACGCCGCCGCTGCCTTGGATCAGCGCATCGAGCAGGTCCAGGGACACCTGCCGCATGTCCCGGCTGACGTCAATGCCAACGCGGCCGTCGAGTAGGTTGCCGGTGGTTGCGAGGTTTGCGATCCCGGTGGCTGCCCTGTCCCGGATTGCCTTGCGCATCTGGTCTCGTTGGCGCTGGGGCAGATCGGCAGGTCGCGACTTTGCGTTCGTAACCCAGGCCTGCAGCAGCTCGTGACGGGCGTCGTCGCCGGACTGCCGGGCGAGCAGGTCGTCGAGCCCATCCTTGTCGGCTCCGGGCAGACGAGCGAACTTGACGCTTGCGGCGCCGTACCCCTCGCATGCCTCGCCGAGCGCCGCAGCGCCGTCGTAGACGCGGATGTTCGTCTTCGCGTCCGCGTCGGGGATGATCACTACTGGGCATCCCCGGACGACGGCCAGGAACGGCGTGGGGGAGCCGGACTCGTCAACGCCATCACCAGCGACTCGCCAAGCCCAGATGCCGGCAATGCGGTAGATCGACCAGGTGTCAGGGGCCCAAGCGAGTGCAGCCAGAGCCTGCTTGACGCCCTCGACAATGAGGACGACCTCGGGGTCCTTCACGGCGCGCAGCTCCGGCAGCGTCGGAGGGTTACCCTCCTTGCCAGGAGACACGTACTTGCGGAACAGCCCCGCGGGCGTCCTGACGCTGTCTGGGGCTGGCTTTACTTGCCCGGTTTCGGATCCGTCCGGGTGCGTCATCGGAAAAACAAGCGTCGGGAACACGCCGTCGCCACGATTGGCGATCCACTGTGCATACTTGGGCAGGTCATCGCGCACGTACGCGCTGCGGATGCCTTGCTCGGCCGCCACGGACGCAGGGATCGCGCTGTTGCGAAGCTCCTGCGCGTGCTCCCGAGTCAGATTCAGGTAGTCGTCGAGGGGCGAGTCGACATCGGTGGCAGAGTCACCAGATCCGGCGCGATTCTCGTCGTTTCCGTCTAGATTGGTCATTGAGGACGTCTTTCCTTCATGGCCCCGAGCAGTTCCAGCTGCTGCGGGGCCCTTTATATATTTAGGTAGCCGGTGCGTTTCGAGTCGTCAGAAGGACGCCGGCGCGACATGGTGTTGAAGTCGCAGCAACTCGAGCGCAGGGCGCGGGCGACGCGAAAGCGCTGATAGAGGCTCGCTGAGGCCCTTTGAATGGCGCGGTGGGTATGCGAGCGGACGCGAACGCGCGAGGTAAACGCTCACTGAGGAGAGCGGGAGGGCACGCCCGGTGACTGCTCTCCGTCTTGCTCTCCGAGTATTTCCCCTGAGCAGCGGCCGTTTCCACGGTGTTGGAGAGCAGGAGAGCAGGACGGCGTGCCTCAGGCCATCACGAGTGTGCGTGTGCGTGTGCGTGTGCGTGTGCGTCATGCACGTACGCACGCACAGAAGCGTGCACACACACTGCCCCGCGTAGAGATCTCCATTTCCTGCTCTCCAGCTCTCCCAGTTGAGGTACTTCCCCGTCGTGGTGCGCATCTCGGCGGAGAGCAAGGGGGATTCTGCTGCTCTCCCCTTGCTCTCCCGCTCTCCGTTTGCTCGCCCAGCGGAGCCCCGCTTCGCTCGCCAGCCACGCGCGAAACCCGAGTGGCCGGGCGTCGTTGCCATGGTCGAGTTGATCCTCGGAACCGGAGACTGTCCGAGACCCCATCGGACTCGCGGGAGTGCGGAGTCGTCGCTCTGGTGTGTACCGGGATACTCGAATGCGCGGCTTGTAACGGGTGTACGGGCCGCGGGGCTTCCACCGAAGCCTTGGTCTGCGGGCCGTCCGCCGATTGTGCTCACTTGTGACCACCGCCGCCCAAGAAGAGGCCGCGCAGTCGCAACGCCTGCTGGGCAGAGAGAGCAGGTGCAGAAGCCGCCTCAGCGCGCGCCCACGCGCGAATCGCCTCAAGTTCCGTCATCGGCGGCGACTTCTCGGTTCGCGCAAGGAGCGTGGCGGTCATCGGGTGCCCCGCGAGGGGGCGACTAGCGCCTCCAGGTACGCATCGAGGTCGGCAGGAAGGATCCGCCAGCGCCCGCCCACCTTGTAGGCAGGTAGCCGTCCGGTGCGGATATCGTCGCGAAGGACGTAGCTCGATCGCCCGCTTGTGTCCTCCGCCTGCGGTACGGTGAGCGCGCAACGCAGGTCGTCGTATGTGGGTGTCGATGCATCACTGGGTATCACGGAACACTCCTAAGTAGGTCGTGTCCCGAAGAGGCCGCCGCATCGAGATTGAGTTTTTCCGGCCATGGATTGTGTTGAGTGAAGGCTCCGCCGGATCTTGCTGTTCTGTTATGTTTGCTACATTAGTTACGTTTCCTATGCATGTCAACACTAGGAAAGGATCCGATTCGTGCCCATTACTCCAGAAACCGAACTGCGCGAACGCGACTGGAACGTCAGTGCGTCACACGGACTCATCGACGTTCACCCAGGCATTGCGATACCGCGCCTCGTGCGTGCAGGGGGGCCGCTGAGTCGTGTGCCGTCAGCCGATGTGGGTGGCGCGGCCCTCGACGAGGGGTTCCGACTCGAGATTGAAGCTGTGTACAGTCAGCTGCTCGGCTACTACACACTGCGCTCGTTTACCCTCGTGGCGCCAGAGGATGAAGAAGTCACAGGTGTACTACTGCGCACTGTGACGCCCCTCGGCGTCATGCGCTGGATACTCCCGCGCACATTTCAGCTCGACGCCTCGGCGCTCAGTGTTGCCGTCGTGGACTTCGTCGCACCCGAGCTCAAGCCATATCGGAAGGCGCCCAACGGGGGATCGGTGAGCATCGATCTGACGAATGTCGGAACTGTATATCGCCTAGCGACGATTGTGCGCTATCCGCCGGCGAAGGCGGTGGCCGAAACGTTTTGCCTCCAGGCCCGCACGGCCACCAATTGGATCGCACGAGCCCGAGCCGTCGGCCTGACCTAATCGAGGGCGGGAGGCGTCCCCACCCCGGCGTACCCCGACGGGGTGGAGCCGGCACCGGGCACCGGGGTGGAGCCAGCACCGGGGTGGAGCCAGCACCGACGCTTCTGTTCCGAGCTATCGCCAGTCGTAGGTGACCCGGTCTGGATTAGCGCCTTTTCGCCCCACCGCTTCCGGCGGTACGCGGTGAATTCTTGGGACGATTAGCTCTTTGATCACATGGCGCTGCCACACGATGTCACCGGACTTCTCCCGTTCCGCCCACCTTTCGCGGACCCGTCCGGACTGAGCCAGCTCCAGCACGAGGGGGTCAGCGGCTGCCAGCGATTCGAGCCTTCTCCGTGCATCTTCAATCTTGGGTTCCACAAGATCGCGCTGTTCTGTGAGCATCCGCAGGTCGCGGCGACGCTCGGCCTCCATCGCAACCTGCTCAAGCCATTCCTGGTGACCTCGGATCTCCTCCAGAACCGCATCGCGCTCTGCGTTGATATCCTCGTCCTGTTCGCCCAACGTTGCCAGGAAATCAGGGCGTTCCAAGCGAGCCAGCACGAGCTCCGTGATGATCAGGTCAAGGTGCTCCTCGCGCATCGAAACGTGAAAGCCTGGGCGCCCCGGCACGCCGATGCACTCATACGCGTGGTACCGAGGGCGGGGGAGTCGCTCGCCGTTCTCGTCATGCTTCTGAACTCCGCCGTTCTGCCGGCCGACACGCATGCGGGCACCGCACTCTCCACAGAGAGCGATGCCGGAGAGTAGATGCTTGGCTGGCCAATTGTTGGACTTGAAACCCCGTGAGCCCATAGCAAGCTGAAGCTTTTTCCAAATCTCCGGGTTGATCAGCGGAGGCCAGATGCCTTCGTATGTCGCGAGTTCACCCTCGGTTGGATTGTGCACGCGCTTGCCTGTGTAGACGGACATGGTCAGCATCTGCTTCACAGCGGGGGCGGTCCACCCCATCGACTTGCGGTGTACCTCGCGCGCCGGGCGTCGTGGCGGGATGCCCTTCTCGTTGAAGGTGGCTGCGATGTCGTAATAGGAGCGGCCCACGAGTACCATCGCCGCTGCTTCCTTCACGACCCAAGCTTGGTCGGGGTGTTCAATCACTCTTTCGAGGACCCGCATTCCGTTGGGTTTCACTGAGTAAATCCGCTGATACCCGTACACATTTTTTCCGTGAGGTCGCCCGCTCTTGGCGGCAGCCCGCATATCTCGTTTAAGTCGCTCGCTGGTCTTGTCGGACTCGTATTCGGCGTCGGATGCGTCTTCGCGCAGGCTATGACGGTCGCGGGAATTGCTCGGGTCGTACACGCGATTGTGCGTGAGAACCCAAATCCGAACCCCACGGTCGCGGCAGAGGTCAATGAGATCGATCCACTCTCCCGTCCTGCGAGAACCTCGGCTCGACTCCCAGATCGCGAGCAAATTAGCTTCAAATCTGCCCTCATCGAGGTCTGCGACAAGTTGCGCGAAGCCCTCTCTGCGCTTGGTCGCGAACCGACTGGCACTGCGGTTGTCATCGCGGTACAGGTTGGAATGGACCTGCCAGCCGCGCCTATGCGCCTCTGCGGTGATTTCGTCGTGTTGTTGATCGGGGCTCTTACCCGTGCCCGAGCGGTCGAGTGAGACGCGCAGATACTCACGCACGAGTAGGTTTTGGTCATCCAGCACGTTACTGACCCTATGGGGTGACCGTGTCATGCGTGAACTGTGCCGAGGCCGTGGGGGTTAACGCCAGGACGAAGCTCTGGCCGTAAGAGTTTGATCAGTGGTGCGTCGCGCGCTGGTCACAAAGTTTGCACACCAAAACCGGCATTATCGTGTGTGCCAAGTGCGGGAAACAAGTCCCCGCCTAGTTGGGTTCGCCGCAAGTTCGCCGGTGGATAACCCTGGTGCAGTGACTGGGACCAGCCGGGGATTCCGATCTGATTCAAAGACCCTTCAGGCAGATGACATCTCGACTGCTAACAGGACTTCCAGGCACCGCGCTCGTATCGCTGCTACTCCCAGTCTGCGGACGTGAGATTGAACGGATGCCATTTCCACCCCGTTCCACGCTTCCAGTGCAGAATTCCGCGCGCGGGGCGCACAAGGGTGCTCGCTATCCAAATGTCCGTAAGGTTCGGCGGTACGTCCGGTTCGTCTGCGGGCAGCGGCGCCTCCGTGTCATCGTCATCCGCTTCGAGTTGGTCGAGCGCGCTCCACGCACTTGCAGAGGCAACCCAAAGGAAGGCGTGCTGCTCGGTGCCTCCGTGTCGAGCCAGTTTGAAAGTGACATCAGCGGCGATGGCGAAGAGCCCGTCCAACCAGGTTCCGAATGTCAGGGGGTAATCCCAGCTGTTCCACCCAGCCGCGGACAGGTGAATGAACCCGCGCTGCCCTTCCAGATGGTAGGCGGTCTCAACGCCAAGCCGCGCGAGCTGGTCAGGTACAACCTCGGACAAGAGCTCAGTGTTGTACGCGGTGACTAGTGCTGGCAATCTCCGCACAAGCGTCTTGACCTTCGCGACGCTGTGCACAAGCGTGACCTCCCACGCCGGGTCCTCAGGGGCGATGTCGATTCTGCGCCCGAACTTCGCCAGTCCATGTTGCATCCTGTAGTAATCACTGTCCCAATGGCCGAAAACCTCCAATGGCGCGGAGCCTGATGAAAGCTGGATGATCGCGTCCGGCATGCTGGCGGCAGATCCGTCGTCGAACGCGACAACGGGCACGGAAAGAATGCGGGATACGATTTGCCGCGCCCACACTTCTTCTTCTCTGGGTTTCACGGGCATGTCCTCACCATAAGCCTCGGGGAAGTGTGAACGAAGCGTTGGTATCACTTAGCCGTACGGCTATGTGGGTCGCTGATGGACGCCCCTGGTAGAGGACGGTGATCCGCTCGTGGCCCAAGTCTCCACGGGGGCTAGGGCAATTCGTGCAGCCTTGACTACAGGTGGAAAGCGGGAACTCCGTGGGCTCTGAGCGCCCTGTGCCACGGCGCGACTTTCGAGTGTTTAGTATGAGGTACGTTGCTCATGGGCGCACAGCAGAACCGGCATAAGGGCGCGGATGTTTTCCGTATATACGGTGGTTTTCATGGGGCCAACACGTTCTTTCAGTCGCGCAGCCGCTGGGCTGAAGTCATGTCGTGGGCGCCGAGGGCCTTTCGATGCTGCCGTGTCATGTTCACCCGGTCGCGACGACCTCGGCGTCGCCAGGACACCGCTGAGTTGATCCCAATGCCCGGCGCCGCTGATTGTGTACGCGTTCGTCGCGATGCTCCACAAAACCTCTGCCCGCATCGAGCGTGGCGAACGAATTCCACACAGGACTTTGTCGATGCCTTGGCTTAGCAGTTGGGTCTAGCTTCGGAATCGATGCTGAGGCGTGGCACAGCCTAGTGCTCTCTGTGAGGCGCGTACCGAAACGCTATCTAAGGAAGTGGTCTTTCGCCTCGTTGTCGACGAGCCAATTCTCGCGCGGGCTCGGATCGATAGGGTTGGGGTCATGCTCCGGACAATCCTGACTCAGATGGCTGCTTTCTTAGCGGTCGTTGCCAGCGTTTTGCTTGCCAACGACCTGAAGACCGTGGTGGACACACCCTGGAAATTGGTCTTGGGGGTCAGCGTTTTGCTCGTCGCCGCCGTGGCAGCCGCATGGGAGATTATCGGCACTGCTAGATCTCGTCCCAGTCGCTACCGCGGTGATCGGCGCGGCGAAAAGATTCTGAAGCACATGACCAAGATGCTTCGCACCCAGGAGCACTGTGTGATCTCGTCCAACGACTTGAGCTGGGTGAAGGGAGACGCTCGCGATGTTCTTCTTGACAAAGCGTCGAAAAAAACGCTCACTCTAGTGATGCCTTGCGCGAATGAACTCAGCTCCATCTTGACTGCCGCAGGCGCAGTTGCGTATTACTACGGCGACCACGACTTTAAGTTCGCGAGCCGGTTCACATTGGTCAACCACGGAAGGTCGGACGCATGGGTTGCGATCGGTCACGGGACTAGAAATGAGCACACAATTAGGACGATAGATTCCAAGGATGATCCAGCGGTCCACCTCGCAGACGACCTATTTCGCTTGGTTAGGCGACGCGCTATGGCGGAGGCGCGGAGTGAATAAGGAAATTCGATTCTTGGCCGAAAAGAGTCAAGACACGGTCACTCGTGAGTGGGACTTGATCGCACCGGAGAGAGACGCGCAAGTTGCTGGGCACCACGACGCATCTTTCAGTTCTGTGCTCGAACCCTGGGTGCTCAATCGCTTGGGCGAAGCGCGAACTGTCATCGACGTAGGGTGCGGTACCGGGCGTCTAACTTCTAGCCTCCAGCGTGCAAACAGAAGCACCATGGGGCTGGATCCCAGCGCTGCGAGTATCGCCATCGCACGCGAACACGACACTGAGAGTGACTACGTCATCGCTACCGTCGAAGACTGGACGGCGGAAAATCCGGCGGCCCGATTCGATTTAGTCGTCGCGAACATGGTGCTGATGGATACGCTTCGTGTTGACGACGTATGCGCGGCGCTGGCCCATCTCGCTCAAGCGGGCAAAGTTGTCCTCACACTAACGCACCCCGCCTTCTGGCCGCTGTATTGGGGATATGCAAGCAACCCGGGGTTCGATTATTCGAAAGAGATATTGATCGAGGCCCCTTTCAAGACGAGCTCACACGAGTTTGCACTAACAGCGACTCACGTACATCGGCCGCTCAGCAGCTACATTGATGCGCTCAAGAATAATGGGTTCGAACTTTCACATTTTGAAGAGCTGCGTGGTCCCGAGGACCCCGCCATATTCCCGTTTCCCAGATTTATTGGCATCGAAGCTGTGCCCCGTGGAAGTTAATCTCCTGACGCTTCGTTTCTTGGCGTTTGGGGTGACGTCTTTTCCGCATTGGTGCCGGGGCAGAACGGGCCCTCATTCCGGTCGAAGCTGTTGCTCTGTTGGGACTTGCGCGATCCGTGCCACGCTCTTTTGCTAGGCAAGGTGGCAGTAGCAGTAAGAGACGGCAGCGTGGCGCTCGAACGTAAGCTTCCCTCCGATGGGGAAGCCCTCAATCAAAATGCGTCAGTATATGGTTCGTCCGGATGGGTTCGTCCGGAGGCTCCGTTCGCGCCTCGAACCAGCCAGTCACTTCCTTGAAAGGCGTTGGGAGGCAGGCCTAGGTTTACTAAGTCATGACGTTTGTGACACTCGGCTGATGCGGGTTGCTCCGATGCCGCCGTGGATTCGTCAGTGTTGTAGTAGTTGAGCCAGGGTGCAAGAGCTGCGGTTCGTTCGTCGTTGCCGGCGGAGACTCGGCTGTAGGCCCATTCGGCGGCTAGGGTCCGGTTGAAGTGTTCGACCCTGCCGTTGGTCCAGGGGCAGCGCGGTTTGATGAAGCGCTTCCGTCGCCAAATTGCGTGCTGTCGACGGCGATAGCGCGCGTAAAGCGCTCGGAGATATATGGGCATTCCCAGGGAATTTAGATGTTCCTGCACCCACCTCTCAAAGCAACATTGTCCGGAGCGAACTGCGCCGTGGTGATCGCGGGCGTCATGCTGCTGACCGGGTTTCTGGGACTGCGCCGCGGCATCCGGATCGCGATCTCGCTCCTCACCCTGCTCGGGTTCGTGGTGCTCGTGACGCCCGAACCCAGTGTGCTGCGTGCCGCTCTGATGGCGACGATCCTGCTGCTCGGGATTGCCTCCGGTCGGCCGGGCCGAGGTGTGCCGTTGCTCGCACTCGTCGTGATCCTACTGCTGGCGGCCGACCCATGGCTGGCCCGCAGTTACGGGTTCGCTTTGTCGGTTCTGGCCACGGCCGGCCTACTCGTGCTGGCCGGGCCGCTGACCCGAATGCTGCATCGGTGGCTGCCCACCTGGCTCGCCGCCGTGATCGCCATCCCGCTGGCCGCGCAGCTGGCCTGTCAGCCGGTGCTCGTTCTGCTCACTCCCACCCTCCCGCTCTACGGGGTGCCCGCGAATCTGCTGGCCGGTCCGGCAGCCCCGGCCGCCACCGTCATCGGTCTGATCGCGTGCCTGCTCTTGCCCTGGCTGCCCGGTGTCGCCGGGGGAGTGCTCTACCTGGCCTGGCTGCCGGCCGCCTGGATCGCGGCGATCGCCCGAACATCCGCAGAGCTGCCCGGCAGCCGCCTACCCTGGCTGGGCGGCCCGCTCGGTGTTCTCGTGACCGTTCTACTGACGGTGGCCGCGGTGGCGCTGGTGATGCGGGGCCGGGGGCAGGTTCGGGCGCGCTGGCCGATCGCGGCGATCGCGGTGCTGGTTCTCGCCGCCGGAAGCTACGCGGGCAGCCTGATCGGGGCAGGCGTCGGCCGGGCCGTGGCCTTCCCCGCGGACTGGCAGATCGCGGCCTGCGACATCGGGCAGGGTGATGCGGTCGTCGTGCGCGACCGCGACCGGTACGCGCTCGTCGACGTGGGGCCCGACCCGGCCCTGCTCGCCGACTGCCTCGACACGCTGGGGATCGACCGAATCGACATCCTCGTGCTGACCCACTACGACCTGGACCACATCGGCGGGGTCGCCGCCGTGATCGGCCGCGTCGACACGGCGCTGGTCGGCATCCCGGAGAACGCCGACGATGAGCGACTGCACGATGCCCTCGCCGCGGGCGGTGCCGAACTGCGGGGCGCTGCCCGCGGCGACACGGGCACCCTCGGGGAGCTGCGCTGGGAGATCCTCTGGCCGGTGCGGGGCTCAGCGGTGATGCAGACCGGAAACGAGGGGAGCGTGACGATCGGATTCGACGGTCGCGGCATCCGTTCCCTGTTCCTCGGGGATCTCGGCGAGGAATCCCAGGACGCGCTCAGGCGCAGCTCCAGCCCGGGCGAGGTGGATGTCGTCAAGGTCGCCCACCACGGGTCGGCAGACCAAAGCCCGGAGCTCTATGCCGATCTTCGGGCAACGGTGGGGCTGATTTCGGTAGGCAGGGAGAACGGCTACGGCCATCCCACCGACACGGTCCTGGACATTCTTGCGGCCGCGGGCACACTGCCCCTCCGCACCGATCAGCAGGGACTGCTGGTGATCGCTCCGGGGCCAGGTGGTGGTGCGCTGACGGTCTGGAGCGAGACCGTGCGGAACGAGACCGTGCCGGACACCGACCCCGGATAGTCTTAATGGATTCCGCACAGCCTCAATCGAAGGAACCCCGAGTGGCCGCACGCACAGCTTCATCCGGCCGGACCGCGCCCCGCGCTGTGCCGAAGTCGGCCGCCATCCCGCAGCTGGCCTGGCACCAGGTGCGGCCGGCGCCGATCATCCTGGTCTCCGGAACCGAAGTGTTCCTGGCCGAACGCGCGATCCGCCAGCTGCGGGACTTCCTCAAACTCGAAGACCCCAGCCTGGAGATCAGCGACGTGCAGGCCGACAGCTATGCGCCCGGCGAACTGCTCACCATGGCCAGCCCGTCCCTCTTCGGCGAACCGCGGCTGATCCGCGTCAGCTCCGTCGAGAAGTGCAGCGACACGTTCCTCGCGGAGGCCCTGGACTACCTGCAGAACCCGGCCGAGGACACCTACGTCGTGCTCCGGCACGGCGGCGGCGTGCGCGGCAAGAAGCTGCTCGACACCATCCGTTCGGGCGTCGGCGGCGCCATCGAGGTCGTCTGCACCGAGCTGAAGAAAGACTCCGACCGGCACGACTTCGCCTCCGCGGAATTCAAGACGGCCGGCAAGCGGGTCACTCCCAGCGCGCTGCGGTCCCTGGTCGCCGCGTTCTCCGGCGATCTGGCCGAACTCTCCGCGGCCTGCCAGCAGCTCATCGCCGATGTCGGCACCGAAGTGACCGAGACGACCGTGGACCGCTACTACGGCGGTAGGGTCGAGGCCAACGCGTTCAAGGTAGCCGATGCCGCCATCGCCGGGCATCAGGGGGAGGCGCTCGTCATCCTGCGCCACGCCCTGTCCTCCGGCGCCGACCCGGTCCCGGTGGTGGCCGCGTTCGCCATGAAGATCCGCACCATGGCGAAGATCTGCGGGGTGCGCGGCGGCTCGGCCCAGCTTGCCTCCCAGTTCGGCCTCGCCCCCTGGCAGGTCGAGCGGGCCCAACGTGACCTGCGCAGCTGGTCCGACGAGGGTCTCGCCCGCTGCGTCGTGGCGCTGGCCGAAACGGATGCCGCAGTGAAGGGTGCCGAGCGCGACCCCGTCTTCGCTCTCGAGCGGCTCATCGGTGTGATCGCCCGCCGCGGTGAGAGCTGACCAGACCCGGCTTTCGCGCGCCTCCTTACCCTCGACGGTGAGCTCCGCGCCAGGGAGGGGTCGCTCACTGTGGTGCGCGCCGACTGATGCCCGAACTGAGAGGTGTGGGCCTGGGCGGACTCGGCGCGCACGACACGATCAGCGCGGCGAGCGGCAGATAGGCGACGGCTGCCAGGACCGCCGTCAGGGCGATGCTGCTGCGCCTGATCGGGCCCGGCCGTGATGAATTTCAGGTGACCGGTCCCCGACGGTTCGAGCCTCTGCCCGGACACACGAAAGCCCCCGCCGAGATGGCAGGGGCTGTTGTGTACGCCGGTCAGGGCCGGTGAACGATCCTGATCCCGGTCGGGCGCAGACTAGACGAGGGCGTTGACCGACTTCGCGATCGCGGACTTCTTGTTCGCGGCCTGGTTCTGGTGGATGACGCCCTTGCTGACGGCCTTGTCGAGCTTTTTCGAGGCAACGGCGAGGCTGGCAACAGCCTTGTCCTTGTCGCCCGAGGCGATCGCCAGGCGCGTCGCGCGGACAGCGCGCTTGAACTCGCTCTTGACCGACTTGTTGCGCTCCTGGGCCTTTTTGTTGGTGCCGATACGCTTGATCTGCGACTTGATGTTTGCCACGTTTATACGCTTTCGTTAGATTCTTTTTCGGATGGGCCGCTTGGCGGTAGAGGGCGCCGTACGGCAATTATCGTGTGGGGTGGGACCCAACACGCAAGCCAACAGGCAACGATACCAGTTATTCGTTCAGGTCGACAATCGGCCCGGGCCAGTCGATCGCAACCTCCGTGAGGATGCCGCTCAGCACCGCGGCGAAGCGTTCCGGTTGGGCCAGGCTGACGAGGTGCGACGCCCGGGGGACGATCACGAGGCGCCCGTCCCGGCAGGCGGCGAGGAAGCGGCGCTCATGCAGCCGGAACTGATCCAGAGAACCGTTGACCAGCCACACCGGGCCGGGATAGCGAGCCAGGCTGTCCAGCGGGCGGAGGCTGCCGGTGGCGCCGAGCCCGGCATCCATCACCGTCAGCGGCACACCGCCGGCGAGCGTGTCGGCGGCCCCTGCCGATGGGAGGAGCACCCGCACGAGTGTGGTGTGGAGCCACAGTCCCTGGTCGGGCAGTCGGCGGATCAGCCGGGCCAGGCCCCGGTAGGCGTCCAGCAGCCAGCCGGCCGGGAGCGCGCAGCTTCCCGCGGCGACCAGCCCGGCCACCTTCTGCGGGTGGCGCGCGGCGTACTCGATGGCGTAGTAGCCGCCGAGGGAGAGGCCGACCAGCAGCACCCGGCCGCCCAGAGCAGCGACGCCCTCGTCGATGGCGGCCAGGGCGCCCGCCACGGTGAACGTTTCGTCCATGCGGGCGCCGTGCCCCGGCAGATCGATCGCGAGTGCCGGATGCCCGGCCTCGCCCAGCATGGACAGCTGTCGTCGCCACATGGTGCCCGACGTGCGGATCCCGTGCACGAAAAGAACCGGGACGGCGGGTGTCATTCATTCCTCCTGGTGAGCAGCCGCACGAGAGGGTGACGACGATACCGATGATAGACATCAGGGAGTAGCCGCACCAGATCAGCAGTGACAGCACCCGGTTCGCGTCAATCACTTCTGGCTCTTCCGTGGGTGAGTGCTCGGCCGGGCGCTGCGTCTGTGGCCAACTCAGGACATCCGTCGCACGGGTGGCCGGGCCACCGCGGACCAGTGCGGAACCGGTGCGGATGTCCGGCCTCGCCCGGTCGGATCTCCTGAATTGGCCACACTACCCGCCGAAGAGCCACGGCAGTGGTTCACGGCAGTGGTTCACGGCAGTGGTTCGCTGCGAGCCGCCGGGTGCGGCCGTTCCCGCGCGCAAGCCTGGAACGATGCGCGGCAACGGCGAAACCGGGACCCAGCCACCTATGGGAGAATTGCAAGACCATGTCACCGAGACCCCTCACGGCGCTTGAACCGGCCGCCACCCCGCCCGAGTTCATCCGCAATTTCTGCATCATCGCCCACATCGACCACGGCAAGTCCACGTTGGCCGACCGGATGCTGCAGATCACCGGCGTCGTCGATGACCGTTCGATGCGCGCCCAATACCTTGACCGGATGGACATCGAGCGCGAGCGCGGCATCACCATCAAAAGCCAGGCCGTTCGTATGCCGTGGGAACTCGACGGGCAGACCTACGCCCTGAACATGATCGACACCCCCGGCCACGTGGACTTCACCTACGAGGTGTCTCGCAGCCTGGCCGCGTGCGAGGGAGCAATCCTCCTCGTCGACGCCGCCCAGGGGATCGAGGCGCAGACCCTCGCCAACCTCTACCTGGCGCTGGAGAACGACCTCACCATCATCCCGGTGCTGAACAAGATCGACCTGCCGGCTGCCGACCCCGACAAATACGCGAAGGAGCTCGCCAGCCTGATCGGTGGCAGTCCCGACGACGTGCTCCGGGTTTCCGGCAAGACCGGTGTCGGTGTCGCCGAACTCCTCGACCGCGCCACCCGCCTCATCCCGGCCCCGGTCGGCGACCCGGCCGCCCCGGCCCGCGCGATGATCTTCGACTCGGTCTACGACAGCTACCGTGGCGTCGTCACCTATGTGCGCATGATCGACGGCAAGCTGGGCCCGCGCGAGAAGATCCAGATGATGTCGACCCGTGCCACGCACGAGATCCTCGAGATCGGCGTCACCTCGCCCGAGCCCACCACCAGCAAGGGCCTCGGCGTCGGCGAGGTCGGCTACCTGATCACGGGCGTGAAGGATGTGCGCCAGTCGAAGGTCGGCGACACGGTGACCACCGCGCTCCGCCCCGCCACCGTCGCCCTTCCGGGCTACACCGAGCCGAAGCCCATGGTCTTCTCGGGCCTCTACCCGATCGACGGCAGCGACTACCCGGCCCTCCGGGAGGCCCTCGACAAGCTCAAACTCTCCGACGCGTCCCTCGTGTACGAGCCCGAGACATCCGTCGCCCTCGGTTTCGGTTTCCGCTGTGGTTTCCTCGGGCTGCTGCACCTGGAAATCATCACCGAGCGGCTCGACCGGGAGTTCGGCCTCGACCTGATCACCACGGCGCCCAGTGTGATCTACGAGGTCACCACCGACGACAAGAAGTCTGTCACGGTCACCAACCCGAGCGAGTTCCCGAACGGGAAGATCGCCAAGGTCGAGGAGCCGATCGTGAAGGCGGCCATCCTCGCACCCAAGGACTACGTCGGCGTGATCATGGAGCTCTGCCAGAGCCGCCGCGGCACCCTGCTCGGCATGGACTACCTCGGCGAGGACCGGGTCGAGATCCGCTACACGATGCCGCTCGGTGAGATCGTGTTCGACTTCTTCGACAATCTCAAGAGCCGCACCGCCGGCTACGGCTCGCTCGACTACGAACCCATCGGCTCTCAGGAGGCCGACCTGGTCAAGGTCGACATCCTGCTGCAGGGCGAACAGGTCGACGCGTTCAGCGCGATTGTGCACCGCGACAAGGCCTACGACTACGGCGTGCTGATGACGGGAAGGCTGCGCAAGCTCATCCCGCGCCAGCAGTTCGACGTGCCCATCCAGGCCGCGATCGGCGCCCGCATCATCGCCCGCGAGTCCATCAGTGCCATCCGCAAGGATGTTCTCGCCAAGTGCTACGGCGGCGACATCTCCCGCAAGCGCAAGCTGCTGGAGAAGCAGAAGGAGGGCAAGAAGCGCATGAAGATGGTCGGCCGGGTCGAGGTTCCCCAGGAGGCGTTCATCGCCGCCCTGTCCGGTGACGAGCCCCCGAAGAAGAAGTGAACGGATGCGCCGCGCCACCTTCACCGATACCGCCGTCACCTACGCGTCCATCGGCGGCACCCTCGCCCCGGACCTGCTCCGGTTCCCACCCAAGGGCTACCGGCCCCTCGAGCGCACCGTGCGCCTTGGCAGCGGTGAGGAGCGCTTCCAGCTGGCCTCGAAGTCGCTGATGACCTGGGGCGTGCAGCGGGGGAGCGGAATGACCGTCACCGACCTGCTGGACGGCACCGGCCAGCAGTACACGGGACTCGTCTTCGACGCCGACGGCCAGGCCGCCCGCGACCAGAAGCCCGAGCCGGACGAGGCCGTCTTCGCCGAGGACGGCACGCCCTACATCGTCAACGGCATGTCCGCGCACCTCACGAGCAAGTTAGGCCCCTTCACCATCGACGCCCCCGTGCGCGTGGTCTACGTGATCGATGAACCCGACCGCCTCGGCTTCGCATACGGCACCATGGCCGGGCACCCGGCCAGCGGCGAGGAATCGTTCATCGTCGACAGACGCGAGGACGACTCGGTCTGGCTTACCATCCGCGCCTTCTCCCGCCCCGGCAACTGGTTCTACAGGCTGGGCTGGCCGTTCGTGCGGCGGCAACAGGCCAAAATCACCGCTCGGTACCTACGCGCGCTGCATCCGATCGGCGCGGTCTAACCGCATGGGCAGTGCCCTTCCCCTCGGCGACCCCGCACCCAGCGACGGACTGCTGCCGGCCTCGGCCGCCGTGGGAGCAGCCCAGCGCGATTTCGGCGTCTACCTGCACGTGCCGTTCTGCCGGGTCCGCTGTGGCTACTGCGACTTCAACACCTATACCGCCACCGAGTTGCGGGGCGCGAGCCAGCATGACTATGCCGGCCAGGCGATCACCGAGGTCCAGTCGGCCGGCCGGATCCTGACTCAGTCGGGCGTGCCGGCCCGCCAGGCGGCGACCGTCTTCTTCGGCGGCGGCACCCCCACCCTGCTCCCGGCCGACGACCTGGTGCGGATGCTGGAGGCCGTGCGCTCCACCTGGGGGATCGCACCCGGCGCCGAGGTGACCACCGAGGCGAACCCCGACTCCGTCGACGCCGCCTACCTCGGCCGCCTCGCCGAGTCCGGCTTCACCCGGGTATCCTTCGGCATGCAGTCCGCGGTACCGAGCGTGCTGGCCACCCTCGAGCGCACCCACGACCCCGAGCGGGTGCCGCTTGTGGTGCAGTGGGCGCGCGAGGCCGGCCTCGACGTGTCCCTCGACCTGATCTACGGCACACCGGGGGAGACCCTCGTCGATTGGCGCACCAGCCTCGAGCACGCCATCCGGCAGGCTCCCACCCACGTCAGCGCCTACTCGCTTATCGTCGAGGAGGGCACCAAGCTGGCCCGCCAGATCAAGCGCGGCGAACTGGCCCCTGTCGATGACGACGTTCAGGCCGAGTTCTATGAGCTGGCCGACGACCTACTGTCCTCGGCAGGCTACGGCTGGTATGAGGTCAGCAACTGGGCGACGGATGACGCGCACCGCTCGCGCCACAACCTCGCCTACTGGCGCAGCCAGGACTGGTGGGGTGTGGGGCCCGGAGCCCACAGCCACATCGGTGGGGTGCGCTGGTGGAACGTCAAGCATCCGTCGGCCTACGGTGATCGGATTCGCGCCGGCGACTCACCGGCCGCCGGGCGGGAGACCCTCGATGCGGCCACTCAGGAGGTGGAGCGGGTGCTCTTGCTCACCCGAATCCGCGAGGGTATCCCCATCGACTCGCTCAGCCCGCTCAGGCGCCACGAGGTGGCGGGACTCATCGCCGACGAACTCATCGACGCGAAAGCAGCCCTCTTCGGTTCGATCGAACTGACCCTCAGAGGACGCCTCCTGGCGGATGCCGTCGTGCGCCGCCTGCTCGCCGACTGAACTCAGTTCACGAACTTGATCGACAGCGGATACGTGTAGTACTCGCCCCGGTTTGCGGCCAAGGCGGCCATGATGCCGAACACGACCATCAGAACGGAGGCAGCCAGGAGAACGAGGTAGCCGACGAGGATGATCGTCAGGACGCCGCCGACCGCGTAGGCGATCAGGAGCGTGAGCTGGAAGTTCAGTGCGGTCGCGGTGTGTGCCCGGATGAACGGGCCGCGGTCCTTGAGCACGATGTAGCCGATCAGGGCCGGCACGAAATAGAACAGAATGCCGCCGACGTGCACGAGGGTGGCCCACAGTTTCTCGTCGGCCGGGTTCATCGGGGTGGGAGCCTGGTTCGGGTTGGGCGGCGGTGGTGGGGTGGAATTGGTCATTGGTGCTCCTTCTGAAGAAAAACCGAGTGCGCCGGGCTACTTGATCAGGCGCAGGGCGAACGGGTACCGGTAGTGGTTGCCGTCCTTCGCCTGGAGGTAGCCGAGCACCGAGAAGACAACACCGAGGATGTACAGCACCCAGGCGAGACCGCCGATGACGCCGCCGATGCCGAATGTGAGGAAGCCGATGACCGTTGCAAAAAAGTTGATCGCGAAGTAGCCGATCAGAAGCGTGATCTGAAAGTTGAGCGCTTCCTTCGCCTCGACGCTGGTCAGAGGTCCGCGGTCCTTGAAGAGCAGCCACAGCACCAGGGACGGCACGAACATGAGGATCCCGCCCAGATGTGCGAGGGACGCCCATTGGCGGTCATCCGCCTCCGTCAGGGGTGCCGACGGTCCCGGGGCGGCAGGCTGGTAGGGCGGTTGCGGCGGCCGTTGGCCCTGGTACGGATCATCGGATCCGGGACCAGTGAAATTACTCATGATCATGCCTTTCAGTGCACCGGGGAAGAGGTGCTACATGCCTAAGTTACTGCGCCCCAACATTGGGGAGCAATGGGTAAGCCCAGCCGGTCGCGGTATGATTGGCAGTCACATACCGCGAGTGCCAATCGATGCTGCACTCGCGACGCTGGGAGGAGGCGAGCGCCATGGTGTCCGATCGCAGTCTCGAAGTCCTGCGTGTGATCGTTCAGGACTATGTAGCCTCCCGCGAACCCGTCGGTTCCAAATCTATCGTCGACCGGCATTCCTTCGGGGTCTCGGCGGCCACGATCCGCAACGACATGGCCCTGCTCGAAGAGGAAGAGTTGATCGCGGCTCCGCACACCTCGTCGGGCCGCATCCCCACCGATAAGGGCTACCGCCTGTTCGTCGACCATCTCGCCGATCTGCGCCCGCTCTCGGCGGCGCAGCGCCAAGCCATCGAGACGTTCCTCGGTCAGTCGGCCGACCTTGACGAGGTGCTGGCCCGCAGCGTGCGGCTGCTCTCGCAGCTCACCCATCAGGTCGCCCTGGTGCAGTATCCGTCGCTGTCCCGCGCGAAGGTGCGCCACATCGAACTGGTGCCCCTGTCCGAGACTCGCCTCCTGTCGGTTCTGATCACGGATGCCGGACGGGTCGAGCAACGCGTCGTCGACCTGCCCCGGCCTCTGGCTGAACCCGTTCTGATCGAACTGCGCACCCGGTTGAATTCTGCTCTGGTCGGGCTGGGCATGAGCGAGGCCGCCAGCACCCTTACCGGCAGCTCTCTCACCGCCGGCTCCGGCCTCGGCCCGCTCGAGCAGCAGGAGGCGGTGGATCTGATCGCCGGCACCCTGCGGGACCAGGTCGGCGCGAACAGGCAGGACCGGCTCGTGATGGCCGGCGCCGCCAACCTCGTGCGCACCGAGGAAGACTTCACCGGCAGCATTTTCCCGGTGCTCGAGGCCATCGAGGAACAGGTCGTGCTTCTGCGGCTGTTCGGCGAGATGGCCTCTGACCAGCACGGCGTGTCCGTCAGTATCGGCCGGGAGAATGCCCCGTTCGGTCTGGCCGAGACATCCGTGCTCACCAGCGGCTACTCCTCGCAGGGCGGCAACCTGGCGCGCCTCGGCGTACTCGGCCCCACTCGGATGGACTACTCGAACAACATGGCGGCCGTCCGTGCGGTCGCCCGCTACCTTTCACGCCTTCTCGGCGAGAATTGACCAGTTCCCCTCGGCCCAGAAGCCGGCGGAACACCACATTTCAGAACAGACCTAGGAGAGCCAGCTTTGGCTGACCATTACGAAGTACTCGGCGTTGCCCGCGACGCCTCGACCGACGAGATCAAGAAGGCCTACCGCAGGCTGGCCCGGCAGCTGCACCCCGACGTGAACCCGGGCGCGGATGCATCCGAGCGCTTCAAATCCGTCACGCACGCCTACGACGTGCTCAGCGACGTCAAGCAACGCGACAACTACGACCGTGGCGGCAACGGCCGCTCGGGCGGCGGCGGAGGCGCCGGTTTCGACGGCAACTTCGGCAACTTCGGCGACATTTTCGAGACCTTCTTCGGCGGCGGGGGATCCAGCCGCGGGCCTCGGTCGCGCCGAGAGCGCGGCCAGGATGCCCTGATCCGGGTCGACCTCGACCTCGATGAGATCATCTTCGGCACGCACCGGGAGCTCGAGGTCGACACGGCCATCATGTGCGCGACCTGCAGCGGCACGTGCTGCCAGCCGGGCACCGCGCCCGTCACCTGCGACATCTGCCACGGCACCGGCACCATCCAGCGCGCCGTGCGGTCGCTGCTCGGCAATGTCATGACGAGCAGCCCCTGCGGTTCCTGCCGCGGCTACGGCACGATCATCGCCACTCCCTGCGTCACCTGCCAGGGCCAGGGCCGCGTGCGAGCGCGTCGCACGGTCCCCGTCGACATCCCGGCGGGGGTCGACACGGGCCTGCGCCTGCAGATGCCCGGCAGCGGCGAGGCCGGTCCGGCCGGCGGTCCCAACGGCGACCTCTACCTTGAGATGAAGGTGCGCCACCACGACGTGTTCAGCCGTGACGGCGACGACCTGCTCTGCACCCTCGAGGTGCCGATGACGGATGCCATCCTCGGCAGATCCGCGACCGTCAAGGCGCTCGACGGCGACATCGAGGTCGAGCTCAGGCCGGGCACGCAGAGCGCTGAGATCATCACGGTCAAGGACCGCGGCGTAACCCGTCTGCGCGGGAACGGACGCGGCGACCTGAAGGTCGGCGTGCACGTGGTCACACCGACCCGTCTCGACCACAAGGAGCGGGAGCTGATCGAGGCCTTTGCGGCCCGCCACAAGGCGCCGGTTCCTGCCCTCAGCGCCTTTCAGCAGGGACTTTTCGCCAAGCTGCGCGATCGGTTTCGCGGCTAGGCGTCGATGGCACACTTCTTCATCGATGAGGCGCTCCACGCCGCCGATTGCGTGCCGGGGGCGGTCGTCGGCATCGGCGGCGCCGAGGCCCGGCACGCGGTCACCGTCAGCCGGGTGCGCCCGGGCGAGCGCCTGCAGATCGGGAACGGGGCCGGGCTCATGCTCGCCGCCACCGTCGTTGACGCAGATGCGAGGCTGCTGACCCTGCGCGTCGAGACGGTGACCGTGACCGCGCTGCTGACGCCGCGCATCCGTCTGGTCCAGGCTCTCGCCAAGGGAGACCGGGACGAATTGGCTGTGCAGGCGGCCACGGAGCTCGGCATCGACGGGGTGATCCCGTGGGCCGCATCCCGCTCCGTGACGCGCTGGGAGGGAGCCAAAATCAAGAAGGGCCGGGATCGCTGGTCCAGCATTGTGCGCGAGGCCTCGAAACAGTCGATTCGCGCGTGGCTGCCCACGGTCGGGGAACCGGCGAGCACCAAAATGCTGGCCGAGCTGGCCGGCACTACCCGGATGCTGCTGCTGGAGCCCACCGCGAGCGAACGGCTGACCTCGCAGGCGGCGCCGACCGACGACCGGGATATCCTGCTCGTCGTCGGACCCGAGGGCGGCATCTCCCCGGCCGAGCTGACCCTGCTCGAGCAGGCAGGCGCCACCCGGGTGCGCCTGGGCGACAATGTGCTGCGCACCTCCACCGCCGGCCCGGCCGCCCTCTCCATCCTGAACGTGACGCTCGGCCGCTGGTAGCGCGTGAGCTTAAGATAGAGACATGTCTTCCACCGGCCAAGAACCGTCCATCTTCACTCGCATCGCCGCGCGCGAGGTCCCGGCGACCATCGTCGCCGAAACCGAACGGATCATCGCCTTCACCGACATCGCCCCGCAGGCGCCCGTGCATGTCGTCATCACGCCGAAAACATCCGAGTACAGCAACGTGGTCGAGCTCGCGGCCGGAGACCCCGGGCTGCTGACCGAACTCATCGAGGTGGCGGATGCTGTGGCGGCCCGGCTGTCCAACGGCCAGTTCCGGCTCGTGTTCAATACCGGCGCCACCGTCGGGCAGACCGTTTTCCACGTCCACGCTCACCTGCTCGCCCCGCAGGCCGCCGGCGGAACCCTCGGGGAGGGAACGCTTGGTTTCCGGTGAGCCCGGGCCGGGCCAGGCCGAGGTGCACATCACGGTCGACGGCATTGCCATGGTGCGCCTGCTCGGCGCCGACGACCGTCTGCTCGCCGCCGTCGAGAAGGAACACCCCGGCGTCAGCGTGCACGTGCGCGGCAACGAGGTCACCCTGATCGGTGAGACCGAGCACGTCGAGGCGGCGCGTCGCCTGATCGAGGAGCTCCTGCTCATGGTGCGCGGCGGGCGTGACCTCGCCGAGTCCGAGGTGAGCACCTCCTCACGGATGCTCGACACGGACAGTTCCACGAGCCCTTCCGAACGTCTGGGCCCGGCCATCCTCAGCTCCCGCGGCAAGAGCATCCGCCCCAAGACCATCGGGCAGAAGGAATACGTGGACGCCATCGACACCGACACCATCGTGTTCGGGATCGGGCCGGCCGGAACCGGCAAGACCTACCTGGCAATGGCCAAGGCCGTGCAGGCGCTGCAGCGCAAGGAGGTCGAACGGATCATCCTCACCCGCCCGGCCGTCGAGGCCGGGGAACGACTCGGCTTCCTGCCGGGCAGCCTCACCGAGAAGATCGACCCGTACCTGCGCCCCCTGTACGACGCCCTGAACGAGATGATGGACCCGGAACTCGTGCCCAAACTGCTCGCAGCCGGAACCATCGAGGTGGCCCCGCTCGCCTATATGCGCGGCCGCACGCTCAACTCCTCCTTTGTCGTGCTCGATGAGGCGCAGAACACCACTGCCGAACAGATGAAGATGTTCCTCACCCGGTTGGGGTTCGGCTCGAAAATGGTCGTGACCGGGGACATCACTCAGATTGACCTTCCGGCGGGCTCGAGCGGGCTGCGCTTGGTGAGCCGGGTGCTCGACGGGGTCGACGACATCCGTTTCGTGCGTCTGAGCAGTGCCGACGTCGTGCGGCACTCCCTGGTCGGCCGGATCGTCGACGCCTGGACCGCATACGACGCGCAGAAGCAGGCCGAGCGCTACGAAAGCGATCAGGCGCGGGAATTCGCAGGTCGCGGACCCGGCCGCCCCAACTCTCCCCGCGACCGCCTTCCGAAACGGAGATCCTCTTGAGCATCGAAATCAACAACGAATCGACTATCCCGGTCGATGAGGCCGCCATCCTGCGTCTGGCCGCCTACGCTCTGGACTCCATGCACGTGCACTCTGACGCCGAACTGGCGATCGTCCTCGTCGACGAGGGTGCGATGGAGCAGCTGCACGTGCAATGGATGGATGAGCCGGGCCCCACCGACGTGCTCAGCTTCCCGATGGACGAATTGCGCCCGGGCACCGAAGACGCCGAGACCCCGCCGGGGCTGCTCGGCGATATCGTGCTCTGCCCGCAGGTGGCCCAGGGCCAGGCCGAGACAGCCGGGCACAGCGCCCTCGAGGAACTCCTGCTGCTCACCACGCACGGCGTGCTGCACCTGCTCGGATTCGACCATGTGGAACCCGCCGAGGAGAAGGAAATGTTCGGCATCCAGCGAGACATCCTGATCGGCTTCGCCCTGCAGGAACGCCTCCGCGACCGATGATCTGGTGGTTTCTCACGGCGGCCATCCTGTTGGTCGCCTTCGGCGGCCTGATGGCCGCGGTGGACTCCGCCGTCACGAGCCAATCCCGGGCCGACATTCTTGACCTGGCCGAGAAGTCCCGTGCCAAGCGCTCCCTGACGGCGATCGCCGCCGACACCGGGGCGCACCTGAACACGATCAGTTTTGTACGGATCATCGCCGAGACCACGGCGGCCGTGCTGGTGACCCTCGTCTTCGCGACCACGATCGAGGAGCTGTGGCTGGCACTGCTACTGTCCTCCCTGCTGATGACCGCGGTCTCCTTCGTGCTCGTCGGCGCCAGCCCGCGCAGCGTGGGCCGGGCCCACCCCGTGGAGTTGCTCTCCGCGACCGCCCCGCTGGTGCACTTCCTCCGGGTGCTCCTCGGCCCCATCGCCAACGCGCTTGTCGCCCTCGGCAACCGGGTCACCCCCGGGCGCACCCGGCTGGCCACGTTCACGTCGGAGGTCCAGCTGCTCAGCATGGTCGACGAGGCCACCGAGCTCGACGTCCTCGAGGAGGACGACCGGGAACTGATCCACTCGATCTTCGAGTTCAACGAGACCGTCGTGCGCGAGGTGATGATTCCGCGCACCGACATGGTCACCATCGAAGCGGACTCATCGATCGGCGCGGCGATGGGCCTGTTCCTGAGTAAGGGCTTCTCCCGGGTGCCGGTCATCGACGGCGAAGTGGATGACGTCACGGGCATCCTGTACCTGCGCGATGTGGCCCGGCTCGTCTACGAGCGGCCGCCGAACGCGGAGAGCCTCACGGTGCGGGAGCTCGAGCGACCGGCCGTCTTCGTGCCCGAGTCGAAGAAAGCCGACGCGCTGCTCCGCCAGATGCAGCTCGAGTCAAACCACCTCGCGATGGTGGTCGACGAGTATGGTGGCATCGCCGGACTGGTCACCCTTGAAGACCTGATCGAGGAACTCGTGGGAGACATCTCCGACGAGTACGACCGCGACGTTGTGGAGGTCGAGGTACTCGGCGACGGTCGCTTCCGGGTGAGCGCGCGGCTTCCGGTCGACGAGCTCGGTGAACTGTTCGACCTGGAACTGGACGACGACGAGGTGGATTCGGTGGGTGGCCTGCTGGCCAAGGCCCTCGGGCGCTTGCCGGTGGCGGGCTCGGTCGCCAGGGCGAGCGGGTTGGTCCTCACCGCCGAACGCACCGAAGGCCGCCGCAAACGAATCAGCACCGTGCTGGTTGAACGAGACCAAGCGCTGATAGACGCGCAGAACGCATTCCTCGGAGTGTCGGACGATGAGAGAGTGAACGGTCATGACTGAAGTAGAAGGATTCCGAGCGGGGTTCGTGTCGTTCGTGGGACGCCCCAACGTGGGCAAATCCACGCTGACGAACGCGCTGGTCGGGGAGAAGGTCGCGATCACGTCGTCGAAGCCGCAGACCACCCGGCGCGCCATCCGCGGCATCGTGCACCAGAAGAACGGTCAGCTGATTCTGGTCGACACCCCGGGTATCCACAAGCCGCGCACCCTGCTGGGCGAACGACTGAACAGCCTCGTGCAGTCGACGCTGTCCGGCGTGGACGTGGTGGGCCTCTGCATTCCGGCCAACGAGCCGATCGGCCCGGGCGACCGGTTCATCAACGAGCAGCTGGACAACTTTCCGCGGGCCCGCAAGGTGGCCATCGTGACCAAGATCGACATGTCCTCCAAAACCAGTGTCGCCAACCAGCTCCTCGCCGTGTCACAGCTGCGTGACTGGGAGGCGATCGTGCCGATCTCGGCGACCAGCCGCATCCAGCTTGATATCCTCAGCGCAGAGCTGCTGCGCCTGCTGCCCTTGTCGGATGCCCCGCTCTACCCGGCCGACGCGGTCACCGACGAGAGCCTCGAGTCGCGCATCTCGGAGTACATCCGGGAGGCGGCGCTCGAGGGCGTCACCGACGAGCTGCCGCACTCGATCGCCGTGACCATTGACGACATCATCGAACGCGACGACCAGGAACTGGTCGAGATCTACGCGAACCTGTTCGTCGAGCGCGACAGCCAGAAGGGCATCATCATCGGCAAATCCGGCAGCCGGTTGAAGGATGTTGGTGTGCGCGCCCGCAAACAGATCGAACCGCTGGTGGGAAAGCGGGTCTTCCTCTCGCTCCGGGTCAAGGTCGCCAAGGAGTGGCAGCGCGACCCGAAACAGCTGGGCCGCCTCGGCTTCTAGCCGGCACTCCGCCAGCACCCCGAACCGCCAGCACCCCGAACGAATTCGACGCAGATTTTGCCTGTATCGGCCTCGGACAGCCGGAAACCGGCCATTTCCCGAAATTATCCGTCGAATTCGTTCAACGCCGGATGCGATCGGGTGGCGTGACTCGATCCGCTGCCGAGGGTGCTGCCGAGGGTGGTAGCCTGCACTTATGTTTTTCGGTGAGCTGCTTCTTCGCTGCCGCGACGAGTCCTAATCTGAGGCCTCCCTCGTCGCGGAGTTCGTCGTTGGCTACCCACCATTCGCGAGGAGATCCCAGATCATGAAAAACAATCAGACCGCATCCCGGATGCCGATTCACAAGTACCGCCCGTATCAGGAGCAGTTCACGATCGAGCTGCCCGACCGCACCTGGCCGGACAAGCACATCACCGCGGCCCCGCGCTGGTGCGCCGTCGACCTGCGGGATGGCAACCAGGCGCTGATCGATCCGATGAGCCCCGAGCGCAAGCGCATCATGTTCGACATGCTCGTGCGGATGGGCTACAAGGAGATCGAGGTCGGCTTCCCGTCGGCCAGCCAGACCGACTTCGACTTCGTGCGCAGCCTGATCGACGGAAATGCCATTCCAGACGACGTGACCATCCAGGTGCTCACCCAGGCGCGCGAGCACCTGATCCGGCGCACCTACGAGTCGATCGCGGGCGCCAGGCAGGCCATCGTCCACCTCTACAACTCCACCAGCGTGCTGCAGCGCAAGGTCGTGTTCCGCGAAGACAAGCAGGGCATCATCGACATCGCGTTGGCCGGCGCGCGTCTCTGCCGCGCCGCCGAGGCATCCGTCCCCGGCACCACGGTCTACTACGAGTACTCCCCGGAGAGCTACACCGGTACCGAGCTGGGATTCGCCGTCGACGTCTGCAACCAGGTGCTGGAGGTCCTCGAGCCCACGCCGGAGCGCAAGGTCATCATCAACTTGCCCGCGACCGTCGAGATGGCCACACCCAACGTCTACGCCGACTCCATCGAGTGGATGTCCCGCCACCTCGCCCACCGCGAGAACGTGCTCATCTCCCTGCACCCGCACAACGACCGCGGCACAGCCATCGCGGCCGCGGAATTGGGCTACCTGGCCGGGGCCGACCGCATCGAAGGCTGCCTGTTCGGCAACGGGGAGCGCACGGGCAACGTCGACCTGGTGGCGTTGGGCGTCAACCTGTTCACCCAGGGTATCGACCCGCAGATCGACTTCAGCAACATCGACGAGGTCAAGCGCACCGCGGAGTACTGCAACCAGCTGCCTGTGCCCGAGCGCAGCCCCTGGGCCGGCGACCTGGTCTTCACCGCGTTCAGCGGCTCGCACCAGGACGCCATCAAGAAGGGCTTCGAGGCCATGGCAGTGGATGCCGCCACGCAGGACTGCGGCGTCGACGACCTGCTCTGGGCGGTCCCATACCTGCCGATCGACCCGAAGGACCTCGGACGCAGCTACGAAGCCGTGATCCGGGTCAACTCCCAGTCCGGCAAGGGCGGCGTGGCCTACCTGCTCAAGACCGACCACGCCCTGGACCTGCCGCGCAAGCTGCAGATCGAATTCTCCGGCGTCGTGCAGTCCAAGACCGACCAGGAGGGCGGCGAGGTCACCAGTGAGCAGATCTGGGAGATCTTCAACGACGAGTACCTGCCGGCCAGCCACACCACGCCCGACGCCAAGTGGGGTCGGTTCGAGCTGCACGCCACGCGCACCTCGAGCGACCTCTCCGGTTCGGTTGAACTGTCCGTTGACCTGCGCGACGACACGACCGTGTCCAGCGCGGTCGGCGCGGGCAACGGCCCGATCGCGGCGTTCCTCGGCGTGATGGCCGAACGCGGCATCGCCATCACCCTCTACGACTTCGTCGAGCACGCCATGTCGGCAGGCGGCGACGCCCTCGCCGCGGCCTACGTCGAACTCGACGTCAACGGCACGCGGTTCTGGGGCGTCGGCATCGACGCGGACATCTCGACCGCCTCGCTCAAGTCGGTGGTGTCGGCGGTCAACCGCGGCATCCGCGCCGAGGCCGGCAAGCGGTCTCTGGCGGACGCGACCGCCTGACCCCGGGTAGCCTCAGCCGGCACGTGAACTCAGCCGGCGCGTGAGCAGAAAATCGTCAGCCCGGCCGAGTGCCTTCCCCGGGGGAGGCGCTCGGCCGGAGCGATGGTTCTCGGCTGCGTGCTGTCAGTCCGGCTCTAGACCCGCGCCGTGTCCTTCGTCTTCGCCCGGTGCGTCGGAGCGACGTGAGTCGGGTCGGCAGTCGCCCTGGCCGGTCGTGCCTTGGGCGCAGGGGTCAGCACCATCGTGCAGTCGTCGATCGCGCCGGCGAGCAGGTCGTAGAGCTGGCCGTCCGGGTCGGGAACGCACGCTTCCGCGATGCCCTGCACGGACACCCGGATGATGGTCTCCGCCGTGCGGTCCGTGAACTTGCTCCGAGACCAGGATCCCATCGAGGCGATGAAGTCTCGCGCCCACCGTTCGGTCGCCGGTGCCGCGTCAAACGAATTGCGGATGCGCAGGGCGACGTCGTCGGGAATGGTGCCGTTGGCCTCGGTCAGGTACCGTTCGCAGTTGAGGATCCCCACGGCAAGGGCCCGTTGGTGGTCTGCACTCGTGACCGGGAGCGCGGATGTGGCCGCCCGCAGAGCGATCAGCAAGCGCACCCGTGCGTTGTCCCCGCGCAGACCGATCACCGACGGGATCAGCGGGACCAGCCGGGCCCGGGCGGTGTCCGACGTGCAGTCGTTCACCATCCGAGCGACGGAGGCGAGTAACGGATGAGTGCAGGCAGGGTGGTCACTCCAGGCCACTCCGGCGAGATAGGAGGCGAACTCCATGAAACAGGCGCCGGAACGTGGGTTTCTGTGCTTGCCTCGGGACAGGACCGGCATCAAATCCGGCATCGAATCGGGCACGTTGCCCTTCATCATGTTCATGAGGTTCCTCCAAACGACGTGAGATCTTCTTACCAGTCTGACCCGGGACGCAATGAAAGGCGAGAGCGGAATCCGTCGTTTGTGGACCAGTTTCGGGCCCGTTCGGGGCCTCAGGCGCCGCGGTTCCTGCGCCGCCGGAAGGCGACGATATTGTCGCGCCGCCACCGGGGCCAACTGCCGATCGCGCGCTGCTGCGGCAGGCTCCAGCCGTACCGCGCGGCGAGGATCCGGATGACCGTCGTCACCACGACGCAGGCGATCCCGGCGATGGTGATGGGCACCTGCAGCATGAAGAGCACCACGAGCAGGCCGCTGCCGACCCCGGCCGCGACGGCGTAGAACGAGCCGACGTGCATCACGGCGATCGGCACGTTCAGCATCATGTCCCGCAGGGCCGACCCACCCACCGCCGTGACGACCCCGACGAACAGGGCGGGGATCTCCGGCAGGCCGACGGCGAGTGCCTTGCTCGTGCCGAGGGCGCCGAACAGCCCGATGGTCACGGCGTCGAGGGCGATGATGAACGGGCCGAGCCGGTTGAACAGGCTCTGCAGCAGCATGCCGAGCAGAGCCGCCCCCGCGCACACCGGCAGGTACCAGTTACTCTGCAGCGCGGCCGGCACGCCGCCCAGCAGGATATCGCGGAGCAAACCGCCGCCGAGCCCCACGGTGACGCCGATCAGCGCGATGCCGAGCAGGTCGAAGCGGCGGTCGGTGAAGCGACCGGCGAACATGGCGCCCTGCACGGCTCCGATGGCCACGGCCGTGAGGTCGAGCCAGAGCGGGATGAAGAATGAGGTGGAGGGCACCCCTAATGAAACCACTGAAACGGTGGGTATCGGCGCGCTTGACGACCCCGCGCTCCCGCCAGGTGGGAGAATTCAGGGGTGCCTGTCTACCGTGATGATGTCGTCGTGCTGCGCACCCAGAAACTGGGCGAAGCCGACCGCATCGTCACCATGCTCACGCGCCAGCACGGGAAGGTGCGCGCGGTAGCCAAGGGTGTGCGCCGCACCGCGTCGAAATTCGGGGCCCGGCTCGAACCGTTCATGGTCGCCGACGTGCAGCTTTGGGAGGGGCGGAGCCTCGACGTCATCACGCAGGCGGAGTCCATCGCTTCTTACGGAGCCCTGATCACGGCCGACTACCCGAGCTACACGGCGGCCAGCGCCATGGTCGAAACCGCCGACAAGCTCACCGAGGCGGAGGGTTCGCTGCAGCAGTACCTGCTGCTCGTGGGTGCCCTCCGGTCGCTCTCCCGCCGTGAGCACGGCGCCGGCCTTACCCTCGACTCCTATCTGCTCCGAGCACTGTCGATGGCCGGCTGGGCACCCAGTTTCCAGGACTGCGCACGGTGCGGAGCCCGGGGAGCCCACTCAGCGATGGTTGTGCAGGCTGGCGGGATCGTCTGCGACGATTGCGCAGCCCCTGGTTCGCCGAGGCTCGATCCGGCCACCATCACCCTGCTCGGCTCCCTCCTGACCGGCGACTGGGAGCACACCAAATCCACCCCTCCCCAGACCAGAGCCCAGGCCACCGGGGTTGTCGCCGCCTACACGCAGTGGCACCTCGGGCGCGGCCTTCGATCGTTGGAACACGTGAGTCGATGACCCCTGCGCCCTTCCTCAATCCCTTCGGCCAGAAGCCCCTGACCCACAAGGATGCGGTGCCGTTCAAACCCTTGGACTGGACGGGCCTGTACCCGCCCGCCCTGCCGAAGCAGGCCGTTCCCGAGCACGTGGCGGTCGTGATGGACGGCAACGGCCGGTGGGCGAACGCGCGCGGGCTGCCTCGGGTGGAAGGCCACAAGGCGGGGGAGGCTGCGCTTCTCGACGTCGTCGCCGGGGCCATCCAGATCGGCGTCAAACACCTGAGCGTCTACGCGTTCTCCACCGAGAACTGGAAGCGGTCACCCGACGAGGTTCGCTTCCTGATGGGATTCAACCGGGACGTCCTGCACCGCCGGCGCGATCAGCTCAACGAATGGGGGGTGCGCGTGCGGTGGGCCGGACGCAAGCCCCGGCTGTGGGCATCCGTCATCAAGGAACTGCAGTTCGCCGAACGGCTGACCACCGGGAACGACGTGCTCACCCTCACCATGTGCGTGAACTACGGCGGGCGCACCGAGATCGCGGATGCCGTGCGCGCCTTGGCTGAGGACGTGGCCGCAGGCAGGTTGAAGCCCGCCGGGATCACCGAGAAGTCGATCCAGCGGTACCTGTACACCGCGGACCTCCCCGACGTGGACCTGTTCCTGCGCAGTTCGGGGGAGCAGCGCACCAGCAACTTTCTGCTCTGGCAGAGCGCCTACGCGGAGATGGTGTTTTTGGACACCCTCTGGCCGGACTTCGGCCGTGGGGACCTGTGGCGGGCGATCGAGCTCTACGCGGCCCGTAACCGCCGCTACGGCGGCGCCGTGGACGCCCCGACCGTCTAGGCCGGGAATACAACGTGGGGCTCCATCGGTTGACCTCACAGTGAGTGAAGCCATCAAAGTAGACATCTGGTCCGACGTTCAGTGCCCCTGGTGCTACATCGGAAAGCGCAAGTTCGAGGCCGGGGCGGCCCTGTTCGACGGGAACGTCGAGGTTGAGTATCACAGCTTTGAACTCGCCCCGGATACCCCGGTCGACTTCGATGGCAGCCCCGTCGACTACCTCAGTCAGCGCAAGGGCCTGCCGGTCGCCGAGGTCGAGCAGATGCTCGAGCGCGTCACCGGCATTGCCGAGAGCGTCGGGCTGCACTACGACTACGACTCCGTGCATCAGACCAACACGGTCATCTCGCACGAGCTGCTGCACTACGCGAAGGCGCACGGCCGCCAGCTCGACATGAAAGAACGACTGCTTAAGGCCTACTTCGTCGACGGCCGCCACGTCGGCCGGATCGCCGACCTCGCAGACCTCGCCGCCGAAATCGGCCTGGACCGTGACGACGTCATCCGCGCCCTGACCGCCCACGACTTCCTCGCGGATGTCAAGGCCGACGTCGCTCAGGCCAACGCCTACGGCATTCAGGGGGTGCCCTTCTTCGTCATCGACGGCAAATACGGGATCTCCGGCGCCCAGGACCCCGACACCTTCGTCCAGGCCCTCCGCCAGGCGCACACCGAAAAATCCGAGGAGAAGAACAAATGAGCGACGCACCAGATACCACCGCCCCGGTCGCCCCCGCCGAGGCCGCGTCCGTTCCCACGATCGAACTTCTCGGCCAAGCCGCGGCCGGCGGATGCTGCGGCGGCGGCTCCTGCGGCGTCTAGCCGGGTCGTCAGGTAGGCGTCCCGGCGTGGGGGAGAATTGAACGGATGACTTCCGTAACCCAGACCAGCCCGGCGAACCTCACGATCGGCCCGCTCACGCTCGACGTGCCCGTCGTTCTCGCGCCCATGGCAGGGATTACCAACACGGCGTTTCGTCGTCTGTGCCGTGAATACGGCGCAGGCCTCTATGTCAGCGAGATGATAACCTCCCGTGCGCTGGTCGAACGCACGCCGGAGTCGATGCGACTGATCAACCATCACGAGAGCGAAAAGACCCGCTCAATCCAGCTGTACGGCGTGGACCCGAAGACCGTCGCCGAGGCGGTCACCCTGCTTGTGGCCGAGGACCGGGCCGACCACATCGACCTCAACTTCGGCTGCCCGGTTCCCAAGGTCACCCGCAAGGGCGGCGGCGCCGCCCTGCCCTGGAAGCTCGGGCTCTTCCGTCAGATCGTCGAGGGTGCCGTCACCGCGGCCGGTGACGTGCCGGTTACCGTCAAGATGCGCAAGGGCATCGACTCCGATCATCTGACCTATCTGGAGGCTGGCAAGGCGGCCGAGGGCGCCGGTGTCGCGGCCATCGCCCTGCATGCCCGCACGGCCGCCGAGTACTACTCCGGCCAGGCCGACTGGTCCGCCATCGCGACCCTCAAGAAAACCGTCACCAGCGTGCCCGTGCTCGGCAACGGTGACATCTGGTCCGCCGAGGACGCCCTGCGCATGGTCGCGAAGACCGGCTGTGACGGCGTCGTCGTCGGGCGCGGCTGCCTGGGCCGCCCCTGGCTGTTTGGTGACCTCGCCGCGGCTTTCCGCGGCGGCGAGTTCGGCGCGGCGGCTGCCAGGATCCAGCCCAACCTGGGCCAGGTCGCCGACGCCTTCCGCCGCCACGCGGTGCTCTTGACCGAATTCTTCGAGAGCGAGGAGCGAGCCTGCCGGGACATCCGCAAGCATGTGGCCTGGTATTTCAAGGGCTACCCGGTCGGCGGCGACCTGCGGGCGAGCCTGGCCTCGGTCGTCTCGCTCGCGCAGCTCGACGATCTGCTGGGCACCCTCGACGGCGATCAGGACTACCCCGGCGAGGGCGCCGAGGGGCCCCGGGGTCGGGCCGGCAGCCCGAAGAAAACCTCACTTCCTGAACACTGGCTCGACTCCCAGGAGCTGGTGTCGGCGGAACGCGCCAATCTGACCGAAGGTGAAGGGGACACAAGCGGTGGCTAATGAGACCGGATACAGCAGGCACGACGAGGAACGCTGGCTGCCTGAGGAGCACGGCTCCAGGCGCAGCGATTTCGCTCGCGACCGGGCCCGGCTTTTGCACTCGAGCGCTCTGCGCCGGTTGGCCGCGAAGACCCAGGTGCTGAGCCCGGCCGCCGGTCTCGATTTCGCGCGCAACCGACTCACCCATTCTCTCGAGGTCGCCCAGGTCGGGCGCGAACTCGCTCTGCGGCTGGGCCTCGACCCGGACATCGTCGACACCGCCTGCCTGGCGCACGACATCGGCCATCCGCCCTTCGGCCACAACGGCGAGAAGGCCCTCAACACCTGGTCCGCAGACATCGGCGGCTTCGAGGGTAACGCGCAGACGCTCCGCCTGCTCACCCGACTCGAACCCAAGGTCTTCGGCCGTCACGGCCGCAGCTATGGGCTCAATCTCACCCGGGCGAGCCTCGACGCGAGCTGCAAATACCCCTGGCCAGCCGACTCGTCGGTCGCCGATCCGAGCGGCCGCGCCAAGTACGGCTTCTACCCGGACGACAGGGAGGCCTTCGAGTGGATGCGCTCCGGCGCCGCGGAGCGCCGGCGCTGCATCGAGGCGCAGGTGATGGACCTCTCCGACGACATCGCGTATTCCGTGCACGACTTCGAGGACGCCGTCGTCAACGGCTACATCGACGTCGGCCAGCTCGGCAGCCGGACCAACCACGAGTCGCTTCTGGCCACGATGACCGAGTGGACCGGCGATGGTCTCTCCGAGGAGGACCTGGCCGACGCCTTCGACCGGCTGGACTCGCTCAACGCCTGGCTTGAGACCTGGTCGGGCAGCCGCCGCGACCAAGGCCTGCTGAAGAACTTGACCAGCCAGCTGATCGGCCGCTTCAGCGGTGCCGCCGTGCGCGCCACCCGCGACGCCAACCCGGGGGGCGACCTGATTCGGTTCGGCGCCCACGTGGTCGTGCCGCGGGAGGTCGAGGCGGAGATCGCCGTGCTCAAGGGCATCGTGGCGACCTTCGTGATGACGCGACAGACCCGCAAGCCCATCTATGTGGAGCAGAGGCAGGTGCTCACCCTGTTGGCGCGCACGCTGCACGCGACGGGGGACGAACACCTCGACGCGGGATACCGGGAGGACTGGCACGCAGCCGCCGACGCCGCAGCCCGCAAACGCGTCGTCGTCGACCAGGTCGCCAGCCTTACCGACCAGTCCGCGCTGGCCTGGTACGAACGCCTGGTAAAGCACTGACCCGCGCGAACAACAGCACGGACAGCACGGGCAGCACCGCACAGAACGACGCCACTACACCGAACACCGACACGGGCAGGACTAACATTCAGCTATGGCAGGCCTGATTCGACAAAACGACATCGAAGAGGTCAAGTCCCGCACCAACATCGCCGACATCGTCGGCGACTACGTGAGTCTCAAGTCCGCCGGCGTGGGATCGATGAAGGGGCTGTGCCCCTTTCACGACGAGCGCAGCCCAAGCTTCCACGTGCGCCCACAGGTCGGTTTCTACCACTGCTTCGGTTGCGGCGAGAGCGGCGACGTCTACTCCTTTCTGCAGAAAATGGACCACGTCAGTTTCAGTGAGGCCGTCGAACGGCTCGCCGGCCGGGTCGGTATCGAGTTGCACTACGAGGGCGGCGCCGGCGAGGCTCCCGACCACACCAATCGGGCCCGCCTTTACGCCGCCAACCAGGCCGCGGCCGACTTCTTCGTGGAACGCCTCGGCAGCCCCGGCGCCCTGGTCGGGCGTACCTTCCTCGGCGAACGCGGCTTCGACTCCCTCGCGGCCGCCCGGTTCGGGGTCGGCTTCGCCCCGAAAAGCTGGGACGAGCTCACCAACCACCTGCGCGCCAGGGGGTTCTCCACCGAGGAACTCACGCTGTCCGGTCTCGTTTCCAGCGGCGACCGCGGCGTGTACGACCGGTTCCGCGGCCGCCTGGTCTGGCCGATCCGGGACATCACCGGGCAGACCATCGGCTTCGGGGCGCGTCGGCTCCTCGACGACGACAAGGGACCCAAATATCTGAATACCCCCGAAACGCCGATCTACCACAAGTCCCAGGTGCTCTACGGGCTTGACCTCGCCAAACGCGACATTTCCCGAGGCCACCAGGTCGTCGTCGTGGAGGGCTACACCGACGTCATGGCCTGCCACCTTGCCGGGGTGACGACCGCGGTCGCCACCTGCGGCACATCCTTCGGGGTCGATCACATCAAGGTGCTGCGTCGCGTGCTCGGCGACGACAGCGGGGTCGGCGAGGTCGTGTTCACGTTCGATCCGGATGCCGCCGGCCAGAAGGCCGCCGTGCGCGCATTCAGCGAGGAGCAGCGTTTCTCCGCCCAGACGTACGTGGCCGTCGCGCCCGAGGGACTGGACCCCTGCGACCTGCGACTGCACCGCGGCGATGACGCCGTGCGCCGGCTGATCGACTCGAAAAAGCCCATGTTCGAATTCATGATCCGGCAGTTGCTCGGCCAATACAACCTCGACACGGTGGAGGGTCGCGTCGCCGCGCTTCGCGCCGCGGCGCCGATCGTCGGCGACATCCGTGACCCGACCCTGCGACCCGGTTACACGCACGAGCTGGCGCGCATGCTCGGCATGGAGCTCGGCGAGGTCGGCAAGGCCGTCTCCGCCGCCCTGTCGCGCTCCCGGAGCACCGGTACGGCCACTCCGGGATCTCGGCCGGGGGAGAACGAGCCGGTGCCCCGGGAGCAGCCGTTCTCCATGATCGACCTGGCGACCGACCCCGTCACCCGGCTGGAACGCGACGGTCTGATGGCCATGCTGCAGCGCCCTACCGTCGTCGGGGTGGATCTGATCCAGCGCGCCGCGGCCACGAACTTCGTGAACACCTCCCTGGCGGTGGTGCGCGACGCCATCGCGGCCACCGCGCCCCAACACGACGCCGTCGACTGGCTCGACCGCATCGTCGCCGAGGTCCCGGCCACGCTGGAAAACCTGGTCAAGGAGTTGGCGATGGCTTCCCTGCCCGAACGGTCCGAACGCGAAATCGGCCGCTACGTGCGCGACATCACCGTGGCCCTGATCGACCGGGACCTGCTTCGCCAGAAAGCCGAACTGCTCGGTCGGCTCCAGCGCGCGGATGCGACCAATCGCGACGTCTATGTGGCACTCCAGCGGGAGCTGGTGCGAGTCGAGGCCGAGCGCCGCAACCTCCGGGAGGATTAGACCGGGCTCGTCTCGCCCGGCTCCTCCTTGGTTGCAGCTCGATAAAGATGCATCGTATTGCGCCGGGACACCGCGCATTCTGTGCTATTTCTTTTCCTACAGCAATGCTGGCCGTGCACGATTCCTGCGCCCGGCATCGGTTTTCTAGAGGAAGAGGCTCACGGCTATGGCATTCTCATCCACTTCACGCGCGAGAGGGCTCAGTGCCGCCGCGGTTGTCGCGGTCGCCGCGTTGACCCTGGCGGGCTGCTCCGCCGGCGGAACCGACGACGAGACCAGCTCGGGTGGCGAAGCCATCACGATCGGCACGACCGACAAGATCACGTCGCTCGACCCGGCCGGTTCCTACGACAACGGCTCGTTCGCGGTGCAGAACCAGGTCTTCCCATTCTTGATGAACACGCCCTACGGCAGTCCGGACGTCGAGCCCGACATCGCCACGGCCGCCGCGTTCACCAGCCCCAACGAGTACACGGTCACCCTCAAGCCCGGTCTGAAGTGGGCCAACGGCAACGAACTCACCTCCTCCGACGTCAAGTTCACCTTCGACCGCCAGCTGGCGATCGCGGACGACAACGGCCCCTCCTCGCTGCTCTACAACCTGGACAGCGTCGCGGCCCCCGATGACACCACGGTTGTCTTCACCCTCAAGCAGGCGGACGACCAGATCTTCCCGCAGATCCTGTCCAGCCCGGCTGGCCCCATCGTCGACGAGGACACCTTCTCGGCCACGAAGCTCACGCCGGACCAGGACATCGTCGACGCCAACGCGTTCGCCGGCCAGTACGTCATCACCAGCTACGACTTCAACAACCTGGTCGGCTACAAGGCCAACTCAGACTACGAGGGTCTCCTGGGCGCGGCCAAGACCGACGTCGTCAACGTGAAGTACTACGCCGACGCCTCCAATCTGAAGCTCGAAGTGCAGCAGGGTGATATCGACGTGGCGTTCCGTAGCCTGTCGGCCACCGACATCGAGGACCTGCGCGGCAACGATAAGGTCAAGGTCGTCGACGGACCCGGCGGCGAACTCCGCTACATCGTCTTCAACTTCGACACCCAGCCGTTCGGCGCCAAGACCGCCGAGGCCGACCCGGCCAAGGCCCTTGCCGTGCGCCAGGCCGTGGCCGACCTGGTCGACCGCGACGAAATCGCCGAGCAGGTCTACAAGGGCACGTACACCCCGGTGTACTCCTACGTTCCCGCCGGACTGACCGGTGCCACCGAGTCCCTCAAGGGCCTCTACGGCGACGGTGAGGGTGCCCCCGACGTCGACAAGGCCGCGGCAACCCTCAAGTCCGCCGGCGTGACCGGTCCGGTAAAGCTCAACCTCCAGTACAGTAACGACCACTACGGCCCGTCGTCCGGCGACGAGTACGCCCTGGTCAAAGACCAGCTGGAAGCCTCGGGCCTCTTCACCGTCGACCTGCAGACCACCGAGTGGGTTCAGTACTCGAAGGACCGCACGACGGATGTCTACCCCATCTACCAGCTCGGTTGGTTCCCGGACTACTCTGACGCCGACAACTACCTGACCCCGTTCTTCCTCGAAGGCGGCTTCCTCAAGAACCACTACAGCGACACGGTGGTCGACGCCCTGATCCTGAAGCAGGCCGTCACCGCCGATCCCGCCGAGCGCACGAAGCTGATCGAGGAGATCCAGGACAAGGTCGCCGCGCAGCTGTCGACCGTGCCGCTGCTCCAGGGCGCCCAGGTTGCCGTCACCGGCCCCGATGTGACCGGAACCAGCGACACGCTCGACGCGTCGTTCAAGTTCCGTTACGCGGCACTGGTCAAAGGTTAGTTCGTCAACCGGTTAGCATTTTCTAATTTGAAACCCGGGGGCATCCAGCCGCTTGCGCGCTGGGTGCCCCCGTCACGTTCTAATCGCACAGTCCTATCGTTAGGCAGGAATGACCACTGTGACCACGCGCCCCCCGTCGCCCCGCGCGACGGGACGCAAGAAACGTCCCGCAACTGACGGCGGGATCGGCCGGTACATCCTGATCCGTTTTCTGCTGATCTTTCCCACCATCTTCATCCTCGTGTCCATGGTCTTCTGGCTGATGCGCACGACCGGTGACCCGATCACGGCCGCTCTCGGCGGGCGTCTCGGGCCCGAACAGCTGGCCGAGCGCATCCAGGCCGCCGGCTACGACCGGCCCATCTTCGTGCAGTACATCGAGTACCTGGGCCAGGTGTTCACCGGCAACTTCGGCACGACCATCAGCACCAACCGTCCCGTCTCCGAAATCCTGGTCACCTATGGGCTGGCCACGTTCGAGCTCGTGTTCTACGCCCTCGTCGTCGCGTTCATCGTCGGGATTCCCCTGGGCATGGTCGCCGCCTATTGGCGGGACAAATCCGCGGACGCCTTCCTCCGGGTTTTCGCGATCCTCTGCTACGCCACGCCGGTGTTCTTCTCCGGGCTGTTGTTCAAACTCGTCTTCGCCGTCTACCTCGACGTGCTTCCCGTCTCCGGGCGGGCCTCGACCGGTTCCGAGCTGCAGATGCAGCTGTTGCCGAACCAGACCGGCCTGTACACGATCGACGCCATCCTGACCGGGGACCCGACCGTGCTCGGGGACGTTCTCGAGCATGCCGTGCTCCCCGCGCTGACGCTCGGGCTGCTCACTGCGGGGGTCTTCCTCCGCCTCGTGCGCACCAACGTGATCGGAACCCTCGGCACCGATTACGTCGACGCCGCTCGCTCGCGTGGGGTGAGCGAGTTCCGCCTGGTGCGGAAGCACGCCTACCGGCCGGCCCTGATCCCGATCATCACCGTGATCGGCCTCCAGATCGCCCTGCTGCTCGGCGGCGCCGTGCTGACCGAGACCACCTTCGAATGGAAGGGCCTGGGCTTCATGCTCTCCGAGTTCCTCAAGGCCCGGGACTTCGTGGCCGTGCAGGGGATCGTCGCCCTGCTCGCCGTGATCGTCGCCCTCTCCAACTTCGTCGTCGATATCATCGCCGCACTGATCGACCCGAGAGTGAGGTACTGAGATGAGTGACGCCACCGTGATCTCCGCCCGGCAGAAGCGCAGCGTCTGGTCCCGCCTCCCCGTCGTGCACCAGCTCAGGCAGAGCATCGGACTCCAGCGCGGGATGCTGGTCGCCGGCCTGGTGATCACCACTCTCTTTGTGCTGACCGCCATTTTCGCCCCCGTGCTCGCGCCCTACGGCTTCAGCCAACTGCGCGACGCCGACGGCGCCTTCGGAGCCCAGCAGCCGCCCGGGGGCGCGCATCCGCTGGGCACCACCGTCAGCGGCTACGACGTGCTCTCCCGAGTGCTGTGGGGTGCCCAGACCGCCCTGTTCGTGATCATTGTGGCCGTCCTGCTGTCGATCTTCGCCGGGGTGTTCCTCGGACTGGTGTCGGGCTATTTCGGCGGCTGGCTCGACCGGATCCTGGTGGTCGTCTCCGACGCCGTCTACGCGTTCCCATCGCTGCTTCTCGCCATCGTGATGTCGATCGTCATCTCCGGGGGCAAGTCCAACCTGATCGGCGGTGTGCTGGCGGCGGCGATCTCGATCACCGTGGTCTTCATCCCGCAGTACTTCCGAGTGATCCGCGCCGAAACGGTGCGGATCAAGGCGGAGGCCTACGTGGAATCCGCACGCGTGCTGGGTGCCGGCAGCGGCCGGATCATGTTCCGGCACGTGTTCCGCAATGCCACCCGCACCCTTCCGCTGATCTTCACCCTGAACTCGTCGGAGGCCATCCTGACCCTCGCGGGCCTCGGCTTTCTCGGGTTCGGCATTGAACCGACGGCCGCCTCCGAGTGGGGCTACGACCTCAACAAGGCCCTCTCGGACGTCACCAGCGGCATCTGGTGGACGTCACTGTTCCCCGGCCTGGCCATCGTGCTCGTCGTGCTCGGCATTACGCTGGTCGGCGAAAGCCTCAACGACCTGGCCGATCCCCGCCTGCGCGGACGCCGCGCAGTCGGCCAGTCGGCCGGGATCGTCGCGCAGACCTCGGTCGTTCCCGGTGGCACCCTCGTCGCCGGCCCCGGCGGGCTCGGCGGACTGGAAGGCACCGCAACCCATCCCACCGAAGGACTCGAGGACCGACCATGACCGACGTGCTCACCATCACCGATCTGGGCATTTCGTTCGCGACCGACGCCGGAGCCGTTCGGGCCGTTGACGGCGTCACCCTGCGGGTCGCTCCCGGCGAGGTCCTGGCCATCGTCGGCGAGAGCGGGAGCGGTAAGACCGTCACCGCCAAGACCATCCTCGGGCTGCTGCCGGAGACGGCGACCGCCTCCGGGGCCGTCATCCTCAGCAGCAAGGACGGCTCGAGCGAGAGCAACGTCATCGCGCTCAGCACAGCCCAGCTGCGGCAGGTTCGCGGCACCGACGTCTCCATGGTGTTCCAAGAACCCTCGACCGCGCTGAACCCCGTCTTCACGGTGGGTTGGCAAATCATGGAGGGCATCCGCGCGCACGGCCAGTTCAGTCGCAAGGAAGCCCGTAAGAAGGCCATCGAGATCCTCGGGCGGGTCGGTATCCCCGACGCGGAAACCCGCGTCGACTACTACCCGCACCAGTTCTCCGGCGGCCAGAAGCAGCGCGTCGTGATCGCCATGGCCCTGGTGCTCGACCCCGGCCTGATCGTCGCCGACGAGCCGACCACGGCGCTCGACGTGACCGTGCAGGCCGAGATCCTGGACTTACTGCGCCGCTGCCGCGATGAATTCGGCACGGCGATCGTGCTCATCACCCACAACATGGGCGTGGTCGCAGACCTCGCCGACCGGGTTGCGGTGATGTACCAGGGCAAGGTCGTCGAAGAGGCGGATGCTCAAACCCTCTTCCGCTCGCCGCAGAACGACTACACGAAGAAGCTGCTCGCCGCCGTGCCTCACGTGGGCCAGGGGGTCGTGCACGCCGCCGCCCGTGCCACGGCCCGCGCGGCCGGCTGGGAGCAGCAGGCGCCGGTCGTCGTCGCCGACCAGCTCCGAATCGAATACCCCGGCCGGCTCGGCCGGTCCGGTTTCACCGCCGTCGACGGCGTGAGCTTCCTGATCCGGCCCGGTGAGGTTCTCGGTCTGGTGGGGGAGAGCGGTTCTGGCAAGACCACGATCGGGCGGGCCATCGCCGGCCTGACCCGGGTGACCGGTGGCTCTCTGACCGTGATGGGCCACGAGATGAACGGGTTCAAGGAGCGTGCGTTCCGGAAGTTCCGCAGCGACATCGGGTTCGTCTTCCAAGACCCGGCGTCGAGTTTCAACCCGCTGCTGACCATCGCCGACTGCGTCGCTGAACCGCTGGTGGTGCACGGTCGGGCGAAGAACGCCGCCCATGCTCGCCCGCGGGTCAACGAGCTCCTCGAGGCCGTGCAGCTGCCGCGTGCCTACGGCGACCGTTACCCGCACGAGCTGAGCGGCGGCCAGCGCCAGCGCGCGAGCCTGGCGCGGGCGCTCGCCCTGGAGCCGCCCCTGCTGATCGCCGACGAGCCCACCAGCGCTCTCGACGTCTCCGTGCAGGCGCGGGTGCTGGAGCTGTTCGCCGAACTCCAGCGGGAGTTCGGCTTTGCCGCGCTGTTCATCAGTCATGACCTGGCTGTCGTCGACCTCGTCGCGGACCGGATCGCGGTGCTGTACCGAGGAAAACTTGTCGAGGAGGGCACCAGCGCCGAGGTTCTCGGTGCACCCAAGGATCCCTACACCCAGCGGCTCCTGGCCTCCCTGCCCGTGCCGGACCCGGCCGAGCAGGCCCTGCGCCGGGAGGGACTGCGCCGACTGCGTGAGGCAGGATAGACACATGATCCGCGGCGCCGCACCGACAAGTCCGACAAGTCCGACAAGTCCGATCTCCACCAGTGACCTGACGGTCGAGTACCCGCCCCACGGTGCCAGCGGCGCATTCACGGCCGTGCGTGGCCTTACCCTGCGGATCGGGGCCAGCGAGGTGCTCGGACTTCTCGGGCAGAGCGGTTCGGGCAAGAGCACGCTGGCCCGGGTTCTGTCGGGCGCCGCGTTCAGCCACGGCGGCGGAGGCACCGGCGACGTTCGACCAGAGATCACCGGGGGAGAGGCGACGGTGCTCGGGTACCGGCTCCGCGGCATCCGTCGGCGCAAGCTGGCCCGGCTCACCTTCGGGGTGGGGCACCTCGCCCAGGATGCCGCCGACACGCTGCCCTCGACTCTGACGGTGGCGGAGATCGTGGCCGAGCCCGTGCTCGACCGAGACCGGCGCTACGACCGGCACATCCTCGACGAGCAAGTGGCGACCATGGTCGACGCGGTGCGGCTTCCGTTGTCGGTGCTCACCAAATTCCCCTACGAGCTGAGCAATGGTCAGCGTCAGCGGGTGGCGCTGGCCCGGGCGCTGGTATTCGGGCCGTCGGTCCTGATCGCGGACGAGCCGACGGCCGGCGTCGATGCCACCGTCCGGGACGCCGTGGTCGACCTGATCGGCGAGCTGCAGCGCGAGCGGGCCTTCTCGGCGCTGGTGATCAGTTCCGATCTCAGCGTGCTTCGCCGGGTCGCAGACCGAATCGCCGTGCTGCACCAGGGCGTGCTGGTGGGGCTGGGCACGATCGACGAGGTGTTCGACGACCCGTGGCATCCGTATGTCGCCGGCCTGGCTGCGGCTCTGATGGGGGAGGCGCCGGACGAGGAGAACGACGACGACAACTACGATTACGAGAGTGAATCCGACGAACATGTCATCGAAAACTGAATCCGTGCAACACCAGGCCGTTCTCACCGACGAGGTCACGCCCCTTCCGGCGCACCGACGACCGGCCCCCGGTCCGATCACCATCCTGCCGCGGCCGGAACCGGCCTTCTCCCGGGCGGTCGAGGCTGCCGGGGGAACCGTGACGGAGCTCTCCGGCGAGACCCGCGGACTGATCTGGCTGGACTACGGCCGGGCCGACGAGCTGCGCGCCACCCTGCACGCGTATCCCGGCATCGGGTGGGTGCAGCTCCCCTGGGCGGGCGTCGACGCCTTCAGTGGGGTGCTTGCCGGCCTGGACCGCCCGGACCTTCTCTGGACCAGCGCGAAGGGCGCGTACGCGCAGCCCGTCGCCGAACACGCCCTGGCTCTCACCCTGGCGATGTTGCGGGTGCTGCCGAAGCGCGCTCGGGCCGAGGGCTGGAGCACGCTCTCCGAGGGGCGCTCGCTCTACGGCCTCAACGTGACCATCATCGGCGCTGGTGGGATCGCCCGTGAGCTGATCCGCCTGCTCGCGCCGTTCGGCACCCACGTCACAGTGGTGCGCCGCAGCACCGAGCCGGTGCCCGGTGCGGCTCAGACGGTGGTGACGGACGCCCTCTCCGGCGTTCTCCAGACCAGCGACGTCGTCGTCGTGGCGGCTGCGCTCACGGGCGGCACCCGCCACCTGATCGGCCGGGCCGAACTCGAGCTGATGCGGCCCGAGACCGTGCTCGTCAACATCGCCCGCGGCCCGCTCGTCGACACGGACGCTCTGGTGGCAGCGCTGGCCGCAGGAACCATCGCCGGCGCGGCCCTCGACGTGACGGATCCGGAGCCGTTGCCGCAGGGGCATCCGCTCTGGGCCGAGGCGCGGTGCTTGATCACGCCGCATTCGGCCGACACGCCCGAGATGACCGCCCCGCTCCTGGCCGAGCGGATTCGCCTGAATGTGGGTGCCTTCCTTGCGGATGGGCGGTACGTCGGGGTCGTTGACCCTCAAATCGGCTACTGACGGTTGACGCCGATTTGGCAGATCACCAACTTTTGATAAAGTAACAGAGCTGTTCAAGCGACATTCCTCGATAGCTCAATTGGCAGAGCAGCGCACTGTTAATGCGCAGGTTCTTGGTTCGAGTCCAAGTCGGGGAGCGAAAGGCCACCAAGGGCTCCACCCCTGGTGGCCTTTTTTGTATCCCGTTCACTTCCGTGCGACGCGGTCGCAGAAAAGGCGGCATCCGTGGAGTCCTGGCTCACCGTGAGCACCGTTCTGGCCGTGCTCGTCGTCGGGCTGCTCGCCCTCTGGCTGGTCACCCTTGTCCGGGCCCGGCGCGTGGTCTTCGACCGCACGGCGGCCGAACGGCTACGCATTGACCTGCAACTGTCTCTTGCCGAACAACAGGGCCGGCTCGGCATCATCCGGGATCTTCAGGACGTGGCCGTGCTGTCCGTCGCGCGGCTGATCACCCGTGCCGAAGGTGCCCGCTACACGGCCGAGAGCGACCCGTCCAGCGCCGTGCGGGTGGCGACGGCATTGGTCGACGATGGCCGGGTGGCGCTGGCCGACATGCGCCGCGTGCTGACGATCGTGCGCGAGGGTGAATCTGTCTCCGCCGCCCAGCCGGGCCTGCAGTCGGCGAAGGACCTGTTCCGAGTCATGCGTGACGCGGGCGTCACCGTGGTCTTCACCGAGTCAGGCGAGCGGTTCCCGCTCAAGCCGGGCGCCGAACTGGCCGTCATCCGTATCCTGCAGAGCGCGCTGGCCAACACCCTCACTCATGGAGGACGAGGCACGGAGGCTCGGGTCACGATCTCGTGGACTCAGGACGGGCTGCAGCTGCTGGTCGCGGATGACGGCATCCGTGCGGTGGCTCGCCGGGACAGTGCCGACGCCGCCGACTTCGCCGCGCGCACGAAGTACACGATCGACGACGACCTCAAGGCGCTGAGTGCGAACGTAGCCGGGGCAGGCATCACCCAGATGCGCGAGCGCACCGCGATGTTCGGTGGCATCTTCAACGCCGGGACCGTGCCCGGCGTCGGGTTCACGGTCACGGCCATCTTCCCGTCATTGCGCTTCCACAACGGCATCCACGGAGTGGACCTCGACCGCGGCTGATTCTTTCGCCGGGCCAGCGGATCAGGCCGGGCCTACCTGGTCAATCTTCAAGGTTGTCGACGCCGGGCATCCAGCTGAGCCCGGGCGTGCCCCAGCCACGCTTGCGGGTCACCTTGAAGGCGATCTTGGCGTAGAAGTGCTCGAGGCGATCCACGTACAGGGTGCCGTCGAGGTGGTCGTACTCGTGCTGGAAGATGCGGGCCAGCCAGTCTTCGGCGTGAATCTCGAAGGGCTTCTGCTCAAGGTCCACCGCGCGCAGGCTGGCGGAGGGGGAGCGTAGCAGCGGGAAGCGTTCGCCCGGATAAGACAGGCAGCCCTCGACGTCCTCGTTCTCGTCGGCCTCGCCCGAGGGAACCGGGGTGATCCACAGTTCCGGGTTGATGGCCGCGCCACGCCACAGGTGGCCGTCGTCATCGAGGTAGTTGTAGGTGAAGAGCCGGAGCGGCACTCCCACCTGCGGCGCCGCCAGACCGACGCCGGGCGCGGCATCCATTGTCTCGAACATGTCCCGCACGAGTTCATGCAGATCATCGTCGAAATCAGTGACGGGAAGGGCGGGGAAGTGGAGAACGGGATCTCCTGAAATTGCTATCGAACGAACGGCCATTCTTCAAGGATAACGGGCCGGTTCTCGATAGGCTCGTTTGAGTGAACCCCGACCTGACCGACCTGGCTGCGGAAATCGCAATCAATCCACGTCAGGCAATAGGGATTCCACTCGCCCTGGTGGGTGCCGTATTCCTGTCGCTGGGAGCTCAATTCCAGCATCGCGGCGTCACGAAGGTCGAGGCCAAAACGGCTGAGGTCACCGGGGGACTCAACCCGCGCCAGTTGATGCTGCTGCTCGGTCGGCCTTCCTGGGTCTTCGGCACGATAATGCTCGGGCTGGCGATCGTTTTCCAGCTCTCCAGTCTGGCCTTCGCCCCCATCATCATGGTTCAACCGCTCGGCGCCGTCGCCCTCGTGATCACGTCTATCCTGAACTCCCGCATCACCCGGGTCCCCGTCAACCGCGCGTCGAAGATCGCGATCGCGATGTGCGTCGGCGGCGTGGCCCTTTTCGTCACAGTGGCCGCGTTCACCGCCGTGGACAAACCAGTCACCGACGGCAACCTGATCACGATCCTGATCGTGCTCGGCGTCGTGTTGTCCCTCTTCGGCGTCGCGTTCCTCAAGCTGCGTACCCAGTTCAAGGCGATGTTCTACATTGTCGGCGCCGGGGTGCTCTACGGGTTCGTCGCGACGCTGGCCAAGGTCGTCATCAACCGAACCCAGAACGGCAACTTCGAGTGGCTGACCCTGACCTGCGTCATCGGGCTTTTGCTGGCGGCGGTGCTCGGCGCCTACTTCGTGCAAAACGCTTACGCGTCCGGCCCGCCGGACCTGGTCATCGCCGGACTCACCGTGATCGATCCGCTGATCGCCGTCGGCATCGGCATCGTCGTTCTGGGCGAGATCGAACAGGCTCCGCCGTGGGCGGCTGTCGCCTTCCTCGTCGCGGGTGTCGTCGCCATCGTCGGGGTCTTCCTGTTGGCCCGGTATCACCCTCTCGCCGACGACTGACGGCGCTCCAAGCACTCCGTTGGGCGTCCGCGTGGGCGCGCCGCCCCCGGTATGGCTGTTGCAGCACCGGATTAGAATAGGGTTCTAGAAGACTTCGTCAGCGTACGCGCCGTCGAAAACATGATTTATCGCCGGATGACGAACTCCGGCTCACTTACGTTGGGACATTGTCTTTTGTCAGATTTGACCGATTTGCCGAGCGAGTCGTGCCCCCGCGAGCCGGCGAAGAAGCCTCTCCGCATCCTGATCGCGGCGGACACCTTTGCCCCCGACGTGAACGGCGCGGCCCGGTTCGCCGAGCGTCTTGCCGCCGGGATGGTGGGCCGCGGGCACGAAGTGCACATCATGGCTCCAGCCGCGTCACGCAAGTTCGGCACGTGGACCGAGGTGCATGAAGGCCAGCCGATGGTCGTGCACCGTCTGCAGAGCTGGCGCTGGTACCCGCACGATTGGCTGCGGTACGCCCTGCCGTGGTTCATTCCGCGAGAGACCCGGAAAATCCTTGATACGGTCAAGCCGGATGTCGTCCATTTCCAGTCCCACATCAACGTGGGTCGTGCCGTCACGATCGAGGCAGCGAAGCGCGGCATCCGCATCATCGGCACGAACCACTTCATGCCAGAGAACATGCTGGAATTCACCCTTGTCCCAAAGGGCCTGCACGATCGCCTCATCAAGGCCGCCTGGCGGGCTGCGAGGCGTACCTACGGCCGGGCGGAAGCGGTCACCACACCGACCCTGCGAGCCGCCCAGTTCCTGGAGCGCTACACCGGCCTCGAGGGCGTGCTGGCGATCTCATGCGGCATCGACGCCCACAACTACTCGCCGACTTTCGCGCCACGCACCGAGAACCGCATCCTTTTCGTTGGCCGCGTGACCGGCGAGAAACAGATCGACGTGCTGCTGCAGGCCGTGGTCCTGCTCTCGCCCGACCTCAATGTGAAGGTGGAGATCGTCGGTGGCGGCGACCAGAAGCGCAACCTTGAACATCTGTCGCAGGCGCTCGGACTCAGTGGTCGGGTCACGTTCACGGGTTATGTGACGGATGCCGAACTGGCGACCGCCTACACCCGCTCGACGGTGTTCGCGATGCCGTCGATCGCGGAGTTGCAGAGCATCGCGACTATGGAGGCGATGGCGTCTGGATTGCCGATCGTGGCCGCCAACGCCATGGCGCTCCCACACCTCGTGCACGATGGCCAGAACGGCTACCTGTTCGAGCCCGGAAACGCTCAGGACCTCGCCGACAAGCTCACGACAGTTCTGACGGCCGCACCCGACGACCTGAACGCGCTCAAAAACAGTTCCCTCCGGCTCATCGGTGTGCACGACATCAACCGCACCCTGAACACGTTTGAGTGCCTGTATCGCGGGGAACCGGTTATCGACGCGGTCACTTCCGACGCGGCCGCCCGCGGCGCGGAGTAGGCGGGCGAGCCCGCCTTTCGAGCCTGTATCGTTGAACCCGGTGATCAACCCGATCACCACAGAATCGGTCGCACACTCGTCAGAGCAGTTGCGTCGATTGGGGCGGTAGCTCAGCTGGTTAGAGCAGCGGACTCATAATCCGTCGGTCCCGGGTTCAAGTCCCGGCCGCCCTACTGCAATATGCTGGTCAGATGTCATATTTCTGTTTTTGTTTATTTCATGTTTGAAGTCAGCTACCTATGCAGCTACCTGGGTCATTTCGTGGGCGTTTTTTCAATCCCCAAAGAATGACTGATGTCCGCGGAACCAGGCTTTGGAGAAGCTGCTTTCGGGCCTCATTCTTGATGAGTTTTTGGCTGGTAGAACACGGGAAGGCGGGAACGGTGATCGTTCCCGCTGCGGGGCTGCGCGACAACGACCTCATTCCCGGATCGTCGAATTCATCGTGGAGCAAGACGGCGACGTCCTCGAACTCCTGCTAAACGGACGCATCTGTTCCTCAAAGAGCACTGGGAACACGCGCTGCACGCAAGTACAGATTCCGGTGGGCGGTCGATGATGATGATCAGCCGGGCGGAGTTCTCGACGCCGGCCCTAGTAGTCAGTTCAAGTGTGATGCCACTTCGCCCCAAACCGGCTTCTTCGATCCTCATAGGAATAGACGACGCTGAGTGGACCTGGGATCCCAGCGTTCCTCATCGGAGGGAACAACGACGTCCTGCAGAGGCCGTCGATCGTTGATCGTTGTGCGTCGAGAGCGTCCTTCGTGGACGACCAGTCCATGGCCTCTAGGTACGTGTACTCGTAGAACACAACTGAATAAACTCCAGCCGGCAGCCGGCAGCCGGCAGCCGGCAGCCCGCGGTCGCCTGTGGATTCCTCCAATGATCCGCTGATGCTCACTTCGGAGTACAGCCCCGGAAACTGGCCCCTAAACTGCGGGATGGTTGCCCTCTCCGCCTCGACCTAGGCAAGCAACGCCTCCGCGTTCTCGACTTGCGCGTCGTCAGCCTGTGCGGTGCGCTGCTCGGCGTACGAACCAGAGCCCGAAGGCACGGAAGCCGACGAGCACGCGGTGGGTTTGTCGGCTGGTTTATTGATCCATGCCGTCTCGGGAATGGACAGGAACTTTGGTGCCTGATTGGTGCTGAATCGCTCGGGGAAGCGTTTCCGTGCCGGGTCACGTCCCGCTGAGTGGTGGAATTTCTCAACACCATGCAGGTCAGTAGTTTAGGCGGCGGCGAGTTCGGGGAGGATCACCGCCTCGTCGAGGACCTCGATGGGGTTGTTCATGACGGCCAGCTCGAGCATCGAGGCTTCGGAGAAGTAGCGGCGTTCGTCGGCTTCCCACTCGTCGTGCTGCTCGATCAACACCGACCCGGCCAGGCGCAGCAGGGCCGCGGCGTTGGGGAACACGCCGACGACGTCGGTGCGGCGTTTGATCTCCTTGTTCACCCGTTCGAGCGGGTTCGTGGACCAGATCTGGCGCCAGTGCCGCCGCGGGAAGCCGGCGAAGGCGAGGAGGTCGGGTAGCGCGTCGACGAGCATCGCCGCGACCTTCGGGTGCGATCGGCCGAGCATGGTCGTGACTTCTCGGAACTGCTTCTCGATGTGCTCGCGGTCCGGCTGGGCGAAGATGGTGCGGATGATCGAGGCGACCATGTCCTGCGATCCCTTCGGCACCACGGCGAGGACGTTGCGCATGAAGTGCACCCGGCAGCGCTGCCAGCCGGCGCCCTGGAACACGGTCCCGATGGCCTTCTTCAGGCCGGTGTGCGCGTCAGACATGACCAGCTTGACCCCGTCGAGGCCGCGAGTCTTCAACGACCGCAGGAAGCTGGTCCAGAAGCCCTCGTTCTCGCTGTCGCCAACGTCGAAACCGAGGACTTCCCGGCGCCCGTCGGCAGCCACGCCGACCGCGACGACGATGGCCTGGGACACGATCCGGTGCCCGACGCGCGCTTTGCAGTAGGTCGCGTCGAGGAAGACGTAGGGGAAGTCTTGGGCGGCGAGGGTGCGGTCGCGAAACTCGGCCACCTCGGCATCCAGGCCCGCGCAGATCCGGGACACTTCCGACTTCGAGATCCCCGTGTCCGCTCCGAGGGCCTTGACCAGGTCGTCGACCTTCCGGGTCGATACACCGTGGACATAAGCCTCCATCACGACAGCGAACAACGCCTGGTCGACCCGACGGCGGCGCTCCAGCAGCGCGGGGAAGAAGGAGCCGGCGCGCAGCTTCGGGATCTTCAGATCGAGGCCCCCGGCCGTCGTCGTCAACGTGCGCGGCCGGGTGCCGTTGCGGTGGGTGGGGCGGTCGCCGGAGCGTTCGAACGGGGCGGCACGGATGAACGCGGTCGCCTCCGCATCGATCAGTTCTTGGTAGAGAGTTTCGGTCGCGACGCGGATTCGGTCGGTGACATCGGTGAGTTTGAGTTCTCCCAGCAGGTCGAGCAGGGCAGACTGGTCTAGAGCCATCGTGTGGTGTCCTTTGTGAGTTCTTTGATCGGTACTCGCTGACCATCCCACGGTGGCTCTTCACGTTGACGAAGCAACACTCAAGAGCGGGAAACCACACCACTCACGGGGACGTAACCCATCAACGCCATGAGAAGCAGGAGCCATGCTCCGACGTGCGGTTCGGTGCTGGTGCCGGAGGTGATTATTGATCCGGCAACCATCAGCCAGGATCCGCATGCCAGGCCGGCCGCGAACCCTCTCCACAGATATGTCTTGCGGCGCCCGGCGGCCGCGCCCTGACGGAGCGCGAAGGATGCGATGAGGGCAGAACCGAAGCACACCGAGGCAAAGAGAACGATCGCGGACCCCGTCGGCCAGGTCGAACTGACCCCATCGCTGTCCCACTGACGGGGCAGTTCGGTCGGAAGCTCCTCGCGCCAGAGGAGCCAAGTCGTGACGACAACGGCGAGAGGCGCCCAAAGCGTGACCGCAGCGATGACGTCACGAGCGCGTGTCTGGCCGGAACTGCCTGCATCCATAGCTAGCTTCCTTCAATCAGTCGACGGATCTCGGGCTGGGACAATCCCAGTTTCCGTGCCTCGGTGAGGAACTGTTCGGCGAGCTCGGTCAATCGGACGAAACCGGGTTCGATGTCCTGGCGGACCCAGGCTCCACGGCCTTGGCGCATCTCGATTATGCGTTCATCGCGCAACTCGCCCTAGGCGCGGAGCACGGTGTGCATATTGACCCTCAACGCGGTGGCCAACTCGCGAGCAGGTGGAAGACGCTCGCCGGGCTTGAGCTCATCATTGAGGATCGCGGCGCGCACTTGAACAGCGATCTGCTCCACAAGCGAAACCCTGGACGCATGATCCACCCGAAACAACATGTTCTACAGACCAATAGAACAATGCATCACTCACTCCGGGTGCCAGTTGCGAACGTCTAATGGGAATTCCTGCCCGGCCCGCGAGCATGTGCGATCCTGTCTCCCATGGGGAGACTGAATCGACAAGATGCGGCCGTCTGCAATCCGGAAGCGGTCGTGTTCACAATGTTGCTGAGGGTTATTCTCGGCGTGGCTTCAGCCGCAGCCCTGGCCACCGGGGCACATCTCGTTGCCGCACTGGCCCATCCCCAAGTTGCGGCCCCCTCCCTCATGGTTGAACTTATGCTCAGCACATTTGGTGGTCTCGTGTTCAGTTTGGCCGCAGTTGTTGGTGCCTCTTTAGCGCTCTGGATCATCGATCATCGCTTGCAGCGTCCACGTGTCGTGCAGGGGGTCATCGCGGGCATCGGTGCGGTCCTCCCTGGACTGGGGCTGTTCGCCTTCCTCGGCCAGACAGCGACCGTGGGGTTCGGTGGCGCTGCCAGCATCCTCGCTTTCGTCGCGGTGGCGTCCTTCACTCTGATGTACATCAGGTCGAACGCGCACACCTCGAGTGGCCCGAGGCCGCACCGACCCTTCGCGAGGGCCAGCGGCATCAAGATCTAACGGCATCATCACGGCGGCTAGGAGTTGCGGGCGTGACCTAGATGCGTTTTCAGCCGTCGAATACCTCGCCACTGGCGAACGCCGCGCCTTCAGGCATCAGTTCGACGCGGGCCGCCGGGCAGTCATCAAACGTGACTCGACCCACAGAAGGCGCCGCTCCCGAGGAGAAGGCGGCTTCCACCCGGTAACACGTGAATACCTGGCTTGGGCCGTTGTAGTGCTGACCATCATCGGTTAAAACATCGGGTCGAGGTCCGGAAGCAATGAAGACCGAAACTTCGGCAGCAGAATCCGTCGAGGAGATGTCGTAGAGGACCACACCGCCCTCCCGAAGATCAAGATCGGATGTTGACGCAACCGAACCGCTCCATCGCTCGCCCCGGAGTGAGTCGAGGTAGCGTACCGGTTCGTTTACTGAAGGCTGGTAGAGGCTCCGGCTCAATGGGTCTTCGAAGGAGGCGATCTGTCTTCACAGCGTGCCATCGATCCCGCTGTCGTATCCGTGGTACTCGGTGTGGCAACCGGTGAGGGAGAGTGCAATCCCTGAGAACACCAAGAGAGCACCCCACTTGCGCCCGCGTGTCAGCATCACGTGGCAGCTTCTCACTATCGATCCCCATTCAATTCCGCTCGACGTTAGCGAAAACGCTCCTCGTCGAACAACTGAGTGCCGCCCTCCATGGTCCATGCTGCGGCAAACGGCATCAGTGTTTCAATGGTGGCGACGCGAACGCCCTCGGCGGTCGGTAGAAGCACCCTGATGCCCGGGTAGTAATCGAAAAGGACTTGCCTGTCACGCCCGCACGGGCCGACGACACCGCGCCCATGATTGCCAACAGCGACGATTGTCGTGATTTCTCGCCCGCCCTGTGCACGCGCCGCGCCAAGTGCAACCAGCTCGGCGCACGGACCGCCGGTGAAATGAAACAGATTCACCCCAGCGAACATGCGGCCGTCCGCTTCTCGAACTGCCGCGCCCATAGTGTGTGCACCATCTTCGTCGGGCCCGGCATCCGTGTTCGCGTCGATGGTTTCTCTTGCGAGCTCAACGAGCTCAAGGTCTTCGGCCGTCGGCACCGCGAGTTCAACGTTGGGGAGCATGAGTGCAATCCTACGGATTGGACCGGATGCACCTCCTGCATGCCTTACTCGCAAGGCGGAGGGTCAGCGGGCGGTGCTGCCCTGCTCCTACCTGAGCGGTGAGCCGTGCACGGCCGCGTCGGCTGTGCCTCCCGCCCGGGAGCGTGGGCCAGCGAAGCAGTGACAACGGCGTATCCTGCGCGCTACGCTGCAGGCACGGCGGGGCCGAGTGCATTGGGGGATGGTGTGAAGGTTCTGGGTGCCGTCGCGGCCGGGCTGATGGCCTTGGGTGTCGCCGCGCTTCTCGTCGTGTTCGCCCTGGAAAACCGGGTCACCGAAGCCCTCGAGGCGCAGGCCACGCAGCTGGCTGTCCCCGCCGACTGGGAGCAGGTGAACGACACGGTTCGCCGCGAACAGTTCCTGTGTATGAGCACGAACCCGTGCCCGAGCATCTCCCGGCGGTGGGTGACGGACACCCCCGTTAGCGTCCACGACTTGGAGCGCATGGCGACGGGCGCGGGCCTCAGATTCTCGGTGGAGGGCACCTGCCAGCGGCCGCCGACGGCGTTCTCCGAAACGGGGGTTTGCACCTTGTACGGTGTCCGCAGTGAGAACCACTACCAGGTCTGGGTGAGCGACCGTCCGCAGGAGCCCCAGCAGGTGTCACTGGAAGTGCGTCCGAACCGCCCCTACCTCACTCAACCTCAGGGGTGAGGGTGTCCACCCTGTCCCGGAGGGTGGCGACTTCGGTGCGGAGCTGGTGCAGCTCGTAGGCCCTGTCGTCGAACCCTCTACCGGAACGCCGGTGAGGTCGCTTCTACGACGCCACCGACGGAACCTCCTAGAAGCTGTCAGACGCAGCGCCTGGCACGGGCCACCGCCACCTTGATGAACCTTCGGCAAATCGTGCTGTGCAAGCGCAGCAATGGCCTCTGGACTCAGATCACCGAGGGTCGCATCAGGTTAAAGACATCTGGCTGGGCCTCGAGGAGCCGGGCGTTCAAGGCCTGGACCCCATTCAGCTCGGCAAACAGAAATTCTTGATCGGAAACGGGGACCATCATGAGCCACGTGATGACCAGGTCGTCCGACTCCAGGTCCTCAATGTCGTTCCAGAGAAAAGGCAATACAAACAGTGCGTGTGGCACTGAAACGGCTTGATCAAATCCCGACATCACGTCAGGGAAGATCGTGTCTGGCCAAATTGAATGCTTGCCGGAGGCGATATTGAGTGCGCTTCCGATCAAACCGCTTTGGATCACTTTCCAATTGGTTCCAGCCGCAGCCAGGAGTTCTACCCCGAGGTTTTTCCCGCCACCGGTTGAGAGGTTCGTGTACTGACTCATTCCGATAGTGGCGTAGGAGGTCACGCCGAACTGGGGGATGTTATCGCATTCGATCAGGTTAAGCGACGGCAGGCCTTCCTCCCCTCCCGGAGAGAGCAGGATCTTGGGCTCGACAGAAGGCGCAACGCCGAAAGCGGTCATGGTGTGACGCGTGATCTGTCTGGCTGTGAACATGGCTCTCAGAATTCCGCGAGGTTCGTGCGCGGCGCGGCGAGGCGAGGCGCGGTTCGTCTTCTTGGTGTCCGCCGCAACACCGTGCGGTTGTGGTCCAAGAAGATTCCCGGACGGAGCCTACTTAGGCAACTCGACCGGCTGCGGCCAAACGTGGACGTACCATATCCTCAATTGACGTCACCGTCTGTGACCACTTCGATCCAGTTGGCTCACGCCGAACAGAATTTCGCATCGACGAGACCACTCGGAGTTCGAGCAAACGGTGTGTGAGACCGGATGCTCAGCGAGGATCTAAGGGAACGTCCTACGGGCACTCGCCATCGCGGTGCTGGGGTTCTCGTTTCATCTACGCCGATTGCAATTGATCCGCGACGGCCGCGGCTTTGGAGTTTCTGAGCAGCGGCACGGAGGCGGCCATCACGAGGATGAGGGCCATTCCGCCGCCGATGATGAATCCAAGACGGGACTCTACGGCGTCCATGGCTAACCCCACCATGACGGCGGCAACGGCGGCACCAGCGTTGACTGCCGTGTTGATCCAGCTAGATGCCTCGGTGCGCACCTCTGCAGCGGTGAGGTCGTCCGCGAGTAAGTAGCCGGTCACGAGCGACGGGGCCAGGAAGAAGCCCACCGCAGCGAGTCCGAAGCCGAGGGCCGCGACAAACTCAATTGTCGTGAGGAGTGCGCACAGCGCGGTCATGACTGTGACCGAGATGAGTAGTCGTTTTACGAGCGAGCTCCTCCAGATTCGCTGGCCGTAGAGCAGGCCTCCGACTGCGCTTCCGGCGGCGAAAGAGGCGAGAAGGAAACCGGCCACGCCGACCGATCCCTGTCTGTCGGCGATTGCGGGTGCGACCACCTCCACGGTCCCGAGTATGACTCCCACGCCGAGTAGCGCGATCAACACTGCGACGAACCCGCTCTGTCGTAACGGCCGTGAACTCTTCCGGGGGGAAGCGGTGACGGCAACGTGCTGTCGCGACACCGAGCTGCTTGTCATGCCGAGGGTTCCGGCCAGCGCCACCGTGGCTGTAGCGAGAAGTCCGACCGTCGGCGATGCCGCACTGAGAATGGCCGCCGCGATCAATGGCCCCGTCGTGAACAGTAATTCCTCACAGACCGCATCGATCTGTACGCCTTCGTCCGCAGTGCTCCCGACGCTGTCAGCGAACCCCAGAGCACACGCATCGCGGCACCGAGCGGTGGAGGGAACAATCCGACAATGGCCGCGAGCCCAACGAGCGCCCCTGACGAAGGGTCGGGCTGGGCTGTCAGCGCAGCAATGCCGCCGAGACCGGCAGCGAAGGCCATGGCTAGCGAGTTGAGTGCGAACCGCTGTCCGCGTCGGTCGACGAATCGTGCGCGGTACGGGGAAGCGATCACGTTCGCGAGCCCGAAAGCGCCCGTAGCCGCGCCGGCGGCCGCGAAAGAATCCGTGCTTCGCTGCACCGCGAAGAGCAGCACTAAGGTCACCATGGCGAACGAGAGTCGCCCGACGAGCGCGGGGACAAAGACCCTCAGTGCGCCGGTCGTGCGCAGTACCTCGAGGTAGCCGCTACTCATGTTCGCGGGGCTGCGTCGTGGTTCACGACCTCGAACAACGTGAGGGTGGCACTCATGCGGATGCCTTCTGGTGTGGCGGAGGGCATCGCTTCATCGTGGATAAGTTTCCCGATCTCGCGTGACATGTCGCGGATACGTAGTCGACGGGGCTGACCTGGCCGAGGGAGGTGTGTCGGCGGCGCCGGTTGTAGCGGTCCTCGATCCAGGCGCCGACCTCTTTGGATGCCTTGTTTTTGCTGGGCCAGGCGACGCCGAGCTCTCGGGCCACGGTCGACACGGGCCGACCGGTGTTGATCACCAGCTTGACGGCCTCGTCTTTGAGTTCAGAAGTGAACTCGCGGCGTGTGTTTCCCATGATGAACATTCTCTCGTGTGAGGTGTCCACCAACCGGGGTCAAGGCCAGTGTTGACTGTCTTGACCATCAACGGACGCAATGTGGCGCCTAATATTACATCAGCCACACGCCTCGATTGGATGAGGCGATGGCGGTGGCGCCTGCACCCAACGCTCCCATCACGTCATCCTTGTCACAGACCAATCCGCCCGCGATCAGCGGAAGCTCGGTCTCGTCACGCACCCATGAGATCACTCGGGGCATGCATCCGGGCAAGATCATAATTGCATCCGGTTCGGAGATCTTCACCTGCTTGGATACGTTGTTGTAGCTGAACGAATCGACCAGGAACAGTCGATGTATCGCTAGGAGACCGGCGGTCTTTGCCGCTTTCACCATGATGGATTTTGAACTCAGGACTCCGTCAGCTTGTGTGTGCGCTTTCAGGAAATCGACGGTGACTGGCTTGCTAGAAAAGCCATCAAGCAAGTCCACATCAACGAAGACCATTTTTCCCGCGCTCTTCAAGGACGCCACGATGCTGTGAATTGTCATCACGGACCCAAAAAGCACAAAAACAACGGGACAAGGGGCGCGTAGGACCGACCTCAATCCGTCTTCGTCCTTGATGCTTGCGATCACGGGGTGAAGTGATAGAACCTCGTCGATCAGGGTCGATCCGTCGGCCAAGCGATGATCTCTAGCGGGTGATGCTCGCACGATTTCATCCCTTGTTAAAGACCCGCCGTAGCAAGATCACCCACATGGCGAGATCACCCGTCGGACGCACCTGATTTGGACACAGTGAACCCTAGTATGCCCGATTAATAGGCTAAATATGATGCCGACCGGTGGCAGGCGGTGGCGCTACTTTTCAGGCCCGTGCGCCGCAAGACTCCAGTTGCACGATCGTCACCGGGCCTGCAGAGGGTTCTTGTTCGAGACAGAACTGTCCGTGCTAGTCTTTCCAAGACCTCATAACTTAATACTCGTTCCAGGCCTGGCCCGGGACTGTTGCTTAAAACCTAGAGAACAGCGACCCCCTCATGTGAGGGGATCGCTGTTTTTTTTGTATCCCCGAAGAGGTGGAACTTTGCTCGACACCAGCAAACAGGAACAACCAGAACGAATGGAACCGATCGCATTGATGAGTCTTACCCGTGAACAAATTGTTAGTGCCTACGTTGACATCCTCGGCAGCGAGCGAGTGATAACCGACGAGCAGACGCTGAAGGACAACAGTTCGGACCGGTACTACAAGGTAGAGAACATCTTCGGCATCTACGCCCTGCCACTTCCCGCAGCGTTGGTGAAGCCTGGTACCCCGCTCGAGGTGGCGCAGGTTTTGAAGTTCGCGAACGAAAATGGAATCAACGTTGTGCCGAAGACCGGTGGCTCCGCAACCGAGGGCGGTCTTGAGACGGTCGTCGAAAATTCGATCGTTGTGGATGGTTCGGGCATGAACCAGATTCTCACCATCGACACCACCAACATGCTCGCCACCGTCCAATGTGGTGTCTGTCTCGAAGACCTCGAAAACGAGCTTCGCGAGATCGGATACACCACAGGGCATTCGCCACAGTCCAAGCCGCTGGCACAGTATGGGGGGTTGGTCGCAACCCGCTCGATCGGGCAATTCTCCACTCTCTACGGCGGAATCGAAGACATGCTCGTTGGTGTCGAAACGGTCTTCCCGAACGGCGAAATCTGCCGCATCAAGAACGTGCCCCGTCGAGCGGCTGGGCCCGACATCCGCCACCTTGTAATTGGCAACGAGGGGGCGCTCAACTTCATCACCGAAGTGACCGTTAAGATTTTCCGTTACTACCCGGAGAACAACAAGTTCTACGGCTACCTGCTGAACGATATGAAGACCGGCCTTGAGATTCTTCGGGAGGTCATCACTCAGGGCTACCGTCCGTCCGTTGCGCGACTCTACGACAAAGAAGATGGGCTGTACCACTTCAAGCACTTCTCGGACGGTCGCTGCGTACTCATCTTCGTTGCCGAAGGACCCAAGCCCCTCGCTGACGCAACGGGAGCCGCAATCGAAGAGATCGTCTCCACCTTCGGTTCCGCGGATCGAGTCGAAGACAAGCTCATTGAAGACTGGTTCGACAACCTCAACTGGGATGTCTCGAAGATCGAAGAAGAACGTGTTGAGATTCGCGAAACTTTGATCAATGGCTTCACCACGGAGATCTCGGGCAACTGGAGTGTCATTCATGACATCTATACCAATGCGCTTGCCCGCATCCGGAACGAGATCTCGGCGGAGTTCAGCCTGCTCGGTGGCCACTCCAGCCACAGCTATCTCAACGGAACCAATTTGTACTTCGTCTACTACTACAAGATTGACGTGGATCCCACAGAAGAACGCGCCACGTACCACGACCCGATCCAGAACATCATCGTCGAGGAGACCCTGAAACTGGGCGGTTCGATGTGCCACCACCACGGCGTCGGGAAGCACCGCACGCACTTCCTGGCCGAGGAATACGGCTCCTCGCTGTACATGCTTGAAACGCTCAAGGCCGCGTTCGACCCGAACGGGATCATGAACCGCGGAACCATCTTCCCGCTCAAGAAGTAACGCTCCTCCTCCCGGCGCGGGTGCGCCAGGACGCACACAGTGACTATGACTCCTGGCGTACCCGCTCATACCAATATCGAAAAAGAAATTGAGAAAACGCATGACTGACGTCAAAATTTCGGACTTCCAGATGGACTTCTTCTCCATCAAGGGCAAGAACGCCATCGTCACCGGCGGCAACACCGGACTCGGACAGGCATTCTCGCTCGCCCTGGCCAAGGCAGGCGCGAATGTGTTCGCCGTCAGCATCATGCCCGACGACGGGGAAACCGGGTCGCTGGTCGATGCGGCCGGCGCGAAGTACGCCTATCTAATGTCGGATATCACGGTCGAGGGAAACCCCAAGAGAGTCGTCGAGGCCTGCATCGAGGAATTCGGCAGCATCGATATCCTTGTGAACTGCGCCGGTCGCAGCATCAATGAGTCCGATGTCACCAAGTACACGCGCAAGCAGTGGGACCCTATGGTTGCTCTCAACCTCACTGCGGCCTTCGAGATGTCGCACGAATGCGCCAAATACATGATCCCGCAGGGCAGCGGCAAGATAATCAACATCTGCTCGGTGTTTACCTTCCTCGGTGGCCAGTGGTCACCCGCGTACGCCGCCACTAAGCACGGCATCGCCGGATTCACCAAGGCGTACTGCGACGAGCTGGCGCAGTTCGGAATTCAGGTGAACGGCATCGCCCCCGGCTACTACGCCACCGAGCTCACGTCTGCAACCCGCGCCAACGCTGACACCAACCAGCGCGTTCTCGACCATATCCCGGCTAACCGGTGGGGTCAGACACAAGACCTCATGGGGGCAACAGTGTTCCTCGCAAGCCGCGCTTCCGACTACGTGAACGGGCACATCCTGAGCGTCGACGGGGGTTACTTGGTGCGCTAAGCGCCGGTAAATAACGATGAATCTAACAATGACAAAGAAGTACATTCTTGGGATCGACGGCGGCTCGCAAAGTTCGAAGGTCGTCATCTTTGACACCAAAGGACGAGTTGTGTGCGAGGCCAGCCAGGCCTTGGAGCCCCTTCACACACCCGAGCCGGGCGTTGTAGAACATCCACACGACGACCTCTACGACTCCATCGTTGCGGCTGCGTCCCGTGTAATGGAGGCGTTCCAAGGCGATCCAGCAGACATCATCGGGGTCGGCCTGTGCACCATTCGGTGTTGTCGAGCCTTGACCCGCGCGGACGGCACTCTCGTCGAGCCCGTCCAGAGCTGGATGGACCGACGCCTCGCCAAACCGTACGAAAAGACCAACGATGATGTCGTCTACGTCACGACGACGTCGGGCTACCTCATGGGGCGGCTCACCGGCCAGCTCACTGACACCGTCGCCAACTACATCGGTCCATGGCCAATGGACGTTGAGGCATGGGACTGGTTCAGTGACAAGGAAACCTTCGACTCCTACAACGTGAACCTGGACATGTTGTACCAGCTCCAAATGCCCGGCGACATCGGCGGCTACGTGAATGCACAGTTTGCGGCCATCACTGGAATCCCGCAGGGCCTCCCAGTGGTGCACACCGCAAACGACAAAGCCGCCGAAGCTCTCGGAGCCGGGCTCCGGGACGAGACGACGGGCCTGGTATCCCTCGGCACGTACATCACGGGGATGATCGTCGGCAAAGAATACGTTGCTGAACCGAATACCTACTTCTCCAATTTTGCGTCAGAACCGCACCGGTACATCTATGAGTGCGGCGGTATTCGCCGCGGCATGTGGACCGTTTCGTGGCTCCGCAACCTGCTCGGTAAAGAGGTAATTGAGGCCGCAGCGGCGGCCGGAGTGAGCGGAGATGAATATCTCAACTCACTGGCGTCTACCGTTGCGGCGGGTAGCGACGGTCTGATGTGCGTCCTCGATTGGCTCGCGCCTCCCACGCAGCCTCACAAAAAGGGAATGTTCCTCGGATTCGATGAGCGTCACAGCTACGCCCATATGTACCGCGCCATCCTCGAAGGCATCGCCTTCACCATGAAGCAAAACATGGTGGGCATGGAAGAAGAGCGACGCGCCAGCATCGGGACGCTCGTTGTGTCGGGAGGTGGTTCCTTCAGCGACCTTTGCATGCAGATCTTTGCCGATGTTTTTGGCATTCCTGCGGTGCGTAATGAAGTGCGCAACGCCGCCGGCCTCGGCGCCGCCATCTGTGTCGCCGTGGCCTGCAGCGTGTACCCGACCTTCGATGACGCCTCAAGCCACATGGTGCATCGCGAGGACTGCTTCGCGCCCAACCCCCAAAACGTTGACCTCTACGCCCAACTACGTGCGGTTCACGCCGAAATTGCTGCGCAGAACGACGCCATCCTCCAACGCACACACCGCATCCTCCTCGATCACAAAGGAACATTTGTAGATGCCTAAGCCCGGTCAATCAAAGAAGATTTTCCAACTCGTCCTCCTAATTTTGGCGGGAGGTTCCATCTACCCGTTGGTCTACCTGCGACAGAACTTCGAAGCGACCATCCTCGAGGTCTTCGAGATGTCCAACGCCGAGTTGGCGACTCTCTACTCGATGCTCGGCATCATCTTCGTGGTTGGCTATCTCCCCAGCGGGTGGTTGGCTGACAAATTCTCAACGAAGTACATGATCACTTTCTCACTGACACTCACAGCGGCAGCGGGATTGTTTTACGCCCAAATCCCGGACAAGTCGACGTTGGTCTTTATCTTCCTCGTCTGGGGCTTTGCCTCGGTGTTCACGTTCTGGAGCTCGCTGTTGAAAGCCGTGAATCTGCTCGCCGACAAGAACGAGGAAGGCAGATTCTTTGGAGCCCTTGATGGAGGGCGCGGAGTAGTTGAGGCGGCCCTGGCCACCGTGGCGGTTGCCATCTTCGCTGCGTTTGTTGGCGACGGCCCGTCAAATATCGCCCAGACTGAGGCAGGATTCCAGGCGGTCGTGTACATGTACTGTGCTGTCCTCATCGTGCTCGCTGTAGTCCTCTTCTTCGTGCTCTCAAGTGAAGAGAAAAAGATGGCCGGGACGACTAGTGACGAGTCGGTCGAATCGACCTTTGCTGCCGTCCGTCGAATCCTTAAAATCCGTGAAGTATGGGTTCTGATGTTCGCCCTATTCTGCGGATACACACTATTCTGGGCCTACTACTACTTCTCTGGATATCTGACCACCAACCACGCGGTGACCCCAGTTGCTGCCGGCGTAGTGACCGTCGTAGTGATGTGGATGCGCCCCATCGGTGGCTTCGGAGGCGGGTACCTCGCCGACAAACTCGGCAAGTCTCGAGTGCTGTCGGCGGCCATGTTGATTTCTGCGCTGGGGCTTATTGGTTTGGCAATTATGCCCGGTGGTTCGGCCATTGGCCTGGTGTACGTGCTGGTCGTGTTGGTAGGTCTGTTCGTGTACGTCATCCGCGGTGTCTACTGGTCTTTGCTTGAAGACTGCCGTGTTCCCGTGGCGGCGACCGGAATTGCGATTGGGCTCATCTCATTGGTCGGTTACCTTCCAGACATCTTCCTGCCACAGATCAGCGCGGCAATCTACACCGCCTATGGTGATGACGTGGCTGGCGCCAATAACTTCTACTTCCTGATCACTGCTGGCATCGGCCTGGTAGGTGCGGCTGCTGCAGCGTACTTTGCCATTTTGGTCAAGAGGCGCAAGGTCGCAGAGGCTGCGCTAGCCGAGGCTGAGCAGGGCACTGTTCCGACTATCCCGGTTAGAACCTAAACCTCGATTCACCGATCAGTGCGGGGTGCAGGTTGGCCCCGGATCTCCTGTCATCGCCCGGACCGTTGCTCGGCCCTGACCTGATGCTTGGCCCGGGCCGAGCATCAGGTCAGGGCCTCCCACAGTGAACCGTCCCGGGTTTATGCCGCCGTTTTGTTGGCGGCTCCGTCTCTTAACGGGCCGGCTTCGACACACGAAGGTTACGTGGCCTTGCCCCCGGTTAGTAGACACGGGGTTATGCGGCTTTAGCGAAGACCGCGTTCTGGTTTGAGTATTGCAGCTCGAAGTCGACGGGGCTGACCTGGCCGAGGGAGGTGTGTCGGCGGCGCCGGTTGTAGCGGTCCTCGATCCAGGCGCCGACCTCTTTGGATGCCTTGTTTTTGCTGGGCCAGGCGACGCCGAGCTCTCGGGCCACGGTCGACACGGGCCGACCGGTGTTGATCACCAGCTTGACGGCCTCGTCTTTGAGTTCAGAAGTGAACTCGCGGCGTGTGTTTCCCATGATGAACATTCTCTCGTGTGAGGTGTCCACCAACCGGGGTCAAGGCCAGCGAGTCGCGAAGCTAAGCGGCGGTATCGCGTTGGCGCATTGTGGCCGGTCTTGCGTGTTCCCAGTCTTCCTCGTCAGTCTCAGCGCAGATCGTCGAGACCGGTATCGTTGGCGTAGGCGGTGAGAAATACGCGCGTGGCCTCCGCTGCATGGGCCCTCATTGCGGTGGTCGTCGGGAGGGCCTCGTCGCCCAAAAGCATGGCTTTGTTGACCAGCGCGGCGAGTACCAGCCAATTCAAGGTCGTGGCTGCTACTGCTGGGCTCGGTGCGCTCAGGAGTCCGCGCTGTACGAGCTTGGAGATGACGATGGCCATCGATTGGATCGATCGTTGGGGACCGTTTTCGAATAGGGCCCGGGCTAGTTCGGGGAAGCGGCTGACCTCTCCGATCACTAGGCGTCGTAGGCGGAGCAGCCTCGGTGTCATGACGATTCGCATCTCGTCCATGGCGTATTGCATGAAGTAGGGCGCGAGATCTGCTTCGTCGTCCGGAATGCTGTCGAGTTCGTCGAGATTGTCGCTGGCCCCCGCGGTCATCGTGGTGACGAGCTCAACGAAGAGGACCTCTTTGCTTCCAAAATGCTTGTACACGGTCTGCTTGGACACACCGGATCGCTCTGCAAGCTCATCCATGCTGGTGCCGAGATAGCCATCGCGGAGAAAAAGTGTTTCCGCGGCCTCGAGAATGGCACGGTGCTTGCGCGCCGAACTCGATCCGAATGATTCGCTCATGGCGTCCTCGCATTTCGGGGTTTGAGTTTCTGGACTAATGAGTCTAGTTTAGAACGCAGAGGAACTGATCAGTCCAGTCTAGTTTGACTCCGTCGAAATGAGGATGTCCATGTCCAGCCTTGTGACAACCGCTCTGCACGACCGTGTCGCCTACGATCTTCGCGGATCCGGTCCTTCGGTGATCTTCGTCGCCGGCGCCGGTCCGTGGCGCGATATCGACCCGGTCACTACTTCGACCGCGGAACTCCTCGCCGACAAGGGCTTAACTAGCATTGTCTACGATCGAGTGGGCCGAGGGGACAGCCGCGCAGACGGGCCGATCACCCTTCACCGCGAATTGGCCGCCATCTCTGCACTGGTAGACGCGGCAGGTGGTAGCGCCCTGCTCTGCGGGCACTCATCCGGATGTTCACTCGCGCTGTTGGCCGCGACGAAGAGGATCTCCTTGACCGGTCTCGCCCTCTGGGAAGCGCCCCTCGCCCCACCGGACAGCGGTGCCAAAGAGCTGGCGAATGACCTCCGCGAACTTCTCGCCGCAGGACAGCGGGAGCGCGCCCTCGACCTCTACATGCACGACATGCCGCCCGAGATCCTCGAGATCGTGAAATCGATCCCGGCAATGATTACTCAGGCCGACAGTCTGCAGCCTGACGCCGACTCGCTCGCCTGGGCGGAATCGGCACCGCACTCACAGTTGTTCGAACGCATACAGGTGCCAGTGCTGGCAATGGTAGGCACGAAGAGCTACGACGAAGTGATGGTGCCCGCTGCAGAGTCCATTGCCTCCGCCATTCCCGATGCGAAGTGGGTGCGGGTGCCCGGCGCCGACCACGAGTGGGAGCCCCTCGCGATGGCCGACATACTCGCCGAATTCAGCCGAGGAACAGCTCGATGACCGCCCAGCGAGCTGAGCTCCACTTCTCGAGCCCGTTGGCCCATCCAGCGATGCCCGCCTCGTGGACAGTGGTGGCAGTTCCCAAGTCAAAAACCTTCTTTGGCACCGGACGCACGATCAAGGTCGACGGAACGATCGATGGTCATCCGTTCGCCGCAACACTCATGCCCGACGGGCAGGGCGGCCACTTCCTCTCCCTCAACGCCGCCCTGCGAAATGCTGTCGGCAAGCGGATCGGTGACATCGTCGACGTGCATCTGGCTGAACGAACGAAATAGACAGCGAAAATCTCGCATCACACCGATACGTCGCGCAGCACGCGGATCCTCGCTGAATCGCAAACGATCGTTTGTACGACATGCCCAGAAGTGGAGGAGCGCGTGTCACTTACCCTGTAAACCTGTTGGGATGCTTTACGCCGAGTGTTTTGAGGGCGCGTGTGAGCATTTCTTCGATTCGTTCGGGGAGGTCTGCGCGTTCCGTGAGTCGATTGGAGATTTCCTGCACGCCGTAGAAGTACGCGACCAGGTGCCACGCCTCCTGGTCATGGTCCAGGCCGGCAGGTATCTCTTCGGCGGCCTCGGCCTCGCGAAGTAGCAGCCCGATGCGCGCGACCCAGCCGACATACGGTGTTGGCAGGGTGGCTGGGATCAGTTGGTACTCCCGCATCAGTCGCACTGCGGCCCGCACGCGAACGTCGTTTTGGAAGGCGTCGGCCACGCCCCGGATCGAGGCGACGATCGCTTCCATCCCGTGAACGGGCGGGGCATCGTCGAGCACGTTGGCGAATGGTGCTCGGGAAAACGCGGAACCTATGAGGTCCAGGGCGATATCCGACTTGGCGCTGAAGTGGTACTGAACCTGGCCCTTTCCAGTCGCTGCCGCATCGGCGATGAGGCCAATCGAAGCACCTGCGTAACCACGGTCGGCGAATTCAACCGCAGCGGCGGCCAGAATGCGCTCGCGCATCTCCGCCGACCGAGAATCGTTGCGTGCCAATCGTGCCTCCAGAGATTAACCAAAGTCCGAGCCTGACCCGCTGTGGTGTTGACTCCGTGAACGAGGCCACATCCAGACGGCATCCGCGAGCAGTGCTGTACAAGCGTAGCCATCACCTCCCAAAAGCCAGCCCGAAAGTACTGTACGATCGTACAAGTCCCGGCGAGATTAACATCTCGATGCAATGTGGGGATACCGGGGGGTCCGGGACTATGGCTTCCCCAGTCAGATTGATCTCTGACTGGGGCCGCCAACCCGACTGCGTCACGGTCAGAGCGAAGAAGGCGTCAGATGACTGCACCGCTGCAGTTGCGCCGCCGCTTCGAACGGCACGCGTCTCGGAGCTGCAGCCGGCCGGTTCGGGGGAGCCGCGAAAAAGCCCCGGCTTCGCTGCACCCGGGGGAGGTGAGGAAGCTGCCGGGGCCAATCCTTGTGGAGTGGGGGGACTCCGTCACCAAGGGTATGAAGGATCGGCTAAATACCGGCTGGGCGAGCCCGCGTGTCGATGAATAACTATCGGACCGACTAGCCGCCCAGAAGAGACCACGCTCAGCTGGAGGTGCTGCCCGAACGATCGAGTGGACGAACGCGCATGAAGGAACCTGCCTCGATATTTCGGCCTACGCATCGGACAACACGACGGTGATTGGCGTCTTCAGGATCGGATCCGGCAGACCCTTCGCCCCCTAAACGCAGAGAAATGTCATACGGGACGAGGGGACGGACGGCAATAGTTTCCGTCGGCGCTGAGAGGGGATACGAGTCGCGCAGGATGGATGTCCATTGGCGTGGTTAAGCTCTGACTGGAGCGGGGAGGCCGCCCGGTGAGGACCGATCATGACAACCGTCCATGAGCTATTCCGACACGCCGGCGTGCGCTACGATGGCGCTGTCTCCTGGGGAGAGGAGGTGCCGCTCGCGGGCCCTGGGGTGTACGTCGTGTCCACGAGCGCGAACCGTAATGACAATGCAGGGCTGACTGCGTGCCCCTGGATTTAGCCGCGGTCAATTCACTTCTCGAGGTTCGTCCGGAGACGACCATCGACGGCGATCAAGCCGATGCTCAGCAGGTCGGCAATCGCCTCAACGCTATGTGGCCCGCCGGGGAGCCTGTGGTTTACATCGGGTTAGCCGGAACGAGCACTCACCAGCGGGTGGGCCAGTTCTACGAGACTGCCATCGGCGCGCGGGGTCCTCATGCAGGAGGCTGGCCGGTCCAAATGCTCGACACCGCTCGACTCTGGGTTCATTACGGGCCTGCCGATGCCCCTGCTGTCGCCGAAGCTGCGATGGTGGATCGCTTTGTAGAGGGTCTGGCGGGCGACGTCCGTCGCTCTTTGATCGACCCGGCGACGCCGGTGCCATTCGCGAACCTGACCTTCCCGACAGGCCGTCGCAAGATTCACGGTTTTCGCGGTGTCAAGGCACCGAGGAACGTGTCAGAAAGCCGAGGCGGCCCTACAGGCACGGAAGGCGCCGCCGTCGTCACTGGTTTCGGTCGAACTCAGGGTCTAACAGACGCCGACCTGGCCGCGGGTCAGATCCGTATCCCCCGAGAGTCGAAGCAGCTCTTCCCCGAATCGAAGTTTGAGATCAAGGTTGAACTGGGTGGCGAGATGTACCCGGCGTCGTGGGACCCGCGCGAAGGCGGAGACAAAGAGCGCTCAGGTGTCATCCGTGTCGGACGAGAGGTGCTCACGCGGCACATGTCTGCCAGTGGGTCGCGGATCGTCGAGGATACGGGCCGCGGCTATCGATTCTTATGAACGAACCCTCACCGGTGGCTAATCGCTGTGGGAATGGAGCGTCCGCAAGCCGAACCCTCTGCGGCACGCTCATAGGAATTTGGCGTTTCGTGGGCGGTGCGTGAGCGTAGCTTGGGTGTCACGTTTCTCGGAAAGGCGTCGCGCCTCCATGGCGATCTGAGACGGCAGCCAAGCGCCATAGGCGAACTCTGTCCTCTTCCGCGAGGTGAACTGAACCACCGGACGAGCACGAATGATAGCTTCCTGCTTTTGGACTCCGTCGAGGCTCATCTCGAAGTCCCACGCGCACCGACCGTAGCGCTCCAGCGTGAACGGAAGAGTAGGTGCGTTCGCGTGATCAGGGGCATCGAAGAGCGAATCAATGCCCCCACCACCGTGCGATGCCGTGAAGTGAGTATCCAGGCCGTTACCTCGATCAATCTGCCAGTACGCGGCCATGATCTGCGTGGTTTGGTTGCCGGTGTTCACGACTTCGAGGCTGAAGCCGGCAATCCGCCGTCCTGGCACCGTGCTCCGTTCCCCAGTCCACTGCTCACCGGATATCGAGACCACTGGACGATCCCAGCGCCAAGCGCGAAATGCTGTCCAGTGTTAACGCCGACTGAAAACAGGGCCACTTCTGCCAGGCGAGTTCTAGGGCGAATTCCAGCGGTCGTCGCAACACTGGTTGGTTAGCTGGATTCTAGTTCGTCGACGAGGAGCTCGGC